>JBBIIQ010000144.1:0-5340 GCA_037446405.1 Armatimonadota bacterium
AACGTTCCGAAGCCTTAGCGAATATCGGGACACTCGGTGGTGAAGGCGAAAGCCGCTCCCTTGGGTGCCCGAGGGAAGGAGCTGTCTATGCCCAGATTCGAGAAGCTCACCAGAAGTGAAGTGCGACGCATTCAATCGCCCGGAGGCCGGCCTGAACTGACGGAGTACGTGGCCTTCTTGAAGCGGCTGGCCCCCGGCGAGTGGGCGCGCGTCGTCAAGGCCCCCCGGGAAAGCGTGCGCGCCGTGAAGCGGCGTCTCGGCGCGGCGAGCCGGCTCCTGGGGAAGCGACTCCGCTACCACGAGGCGAGCAAGAAGACCGAGCTGCTCTTCAGCGTCGACCGTGCAGGTCCCGCACGGCGGCGCCGGCGGCGGCGGGTCGTGGCCAGGAGAGTCCGCAGGAGGGTGACGGCAAAGGCGGTTGAGCGCCCGGCTCCGCGGAAGAGGGTCCCTCGGCCAGCTCCTCCTCCCGTCAAGGCTCCCGGCCAGGGCGGTCAGGTCGCCGGGTAGAGATACTCGCCCTCCAGGCCGAGATGGCGCCAGGAAGCGCCGCCCCCGCCGGAGCAGGATAGCGCCGGCGCCGGAGACGGGCGCTCGCGCGGACGGTGCGAGTGCGAGAGGGCGAAGCACGAAGATGGAGGGCGCGATGAAGGTGATCGGACGTATTCTGGCTGCTCTCAGCCTGGCGGTGCTGCTCGTGGCCGGCAGCGCCGCCGCGCAGCCGGGGCCGCAGCCCGGCGGCACCATCGTCATGGCGCTGGGAGCCGACCCGGAGACGCTCAACCCCGGGATCACCACCGGCTACGCCGTGGGAGCCATCACCGCCAACATCTTCAGCGGCCTGATCCGGTTGGGCCCGCGAGGCGAGGTCCTGCCGCAGCTCGCCACCAGTTGGCAGGTGGCTCCCGACGCCAGGACCTACACCTTTACCCTGCGGCGCGGGGTGCGCTGGCACGACGGCCGCGCCTTCTCGGCGGCGGACGTGAAGTTCTCCCTGGAGGAGATCGCCGGGAAGTTCCACGGCCGCTTTCGCATCGCCTACGCCAATGTGGAGTCGGTGACCACGCCCAACGCCGGCACCGTCGTCATCCGCATGAAGACACCCTTCGCCCCCTTCCTCCAGATGCTGGACACCTTCAACGCGCCCATCATGGCGCGCCACCTCTTTGCCGGCGAAGACATCGCCCGCAGCCCGCGCAACGTGCAGCCGGTGGGCACGGGGCCGTACGCCTTCCAGAGCTGGGCGCGGGGCGACCGGGTGGTGCTGGTGCGCAACCCCAACTACTGGGAACCCGTCTACGCCGACCGGCTGATCTTCCGCATCATTCCCAATGCGGCGCAGCGGTCCACGGCGCTGGAAACCGGCGAAGTGGACGTGGTCACCGACTTCTACCTGGCCAAGACCGACGTGCCGCGGCTGCGGCAGAACAAGAACCTGCGGGTGCGCTTCGGCCAGCCGATCCCCGCCCTGGACTTCATGTTCATCAACACGCGGCGCGGGCCGCTGGCCAGCGCCAAGGTGCGGCAGGCGCTGGCCTTCGCCATCAACCGCGAGCAGATCGTCGCCCAGGCCATGGCGGGCATCGCCCGGCCGGCCAGGGGACCGTTTGGCGACGGCTTCAAGTACGCCTACACGCCGGAGGCCGACTACACCCGCCTCTACCCCTACAGCCCCGAGCGGGCGGCAACGCTGCTGCAGGAGGCCGGCGTGGCCCGGGAGAGCCTGCGGCTGTCCATGGTCTTTGACGCGGCGCGGGCCCCGCTGGCCGCGGCGGCGCAGATCATCCGCGACAACCTGCGGCAGGTCGGGATTACGGTGGACCTGGTGCCGCTGGAGCGCTCGGTGATGATCGACCGCGTCTACACCAGGGGGGAGTACGACCTCACGGTGCAGTCCTTCACCTCCAACACCGACCCGGCCATCGGCTACCACCGCATCTACCTCACGGCGCCTGCGGGGCAGCCGTTCGTCAACGCCACCGGCTACAGCAACCCGGAGGTGGACCGGCTGCTGGCGCTGGCGGGGCAGACCCCGGCGGTGAGCGAGCGGGCCAAGATCTACGCGCAGGTCAACGCCATCCTGGCGCGCGACCTCCCCACGCTGATCCTCTTCGACGAAGTGGGCGTCGACGCCGCCCGCGCCCACCTGCGCAACCTCTGGCAGGGGCTCGACGCGCGCGACGCCTGGTGGCTGACCTGGGTCGCCAAGTAGATCACGCGCGGTAGTCTTCCCCTGTGGCGGTACATCCTGGGGCGGCTGCTCCAGGCCGTCCCGCTGCTGGTGGGGATCATCGTTGTCAATTTCCTCCTGATCGCCCTGGCCCCCGGCGATCCGGTCACCGTCCTCCTCGGAGAGTACCCGGCGCCGCCCGAGTACGTCGCCCGGCTGCGGGACCAGTTCGGTCTCGACCGGCCGGTGCACATCCGGCTGGGCCGCTACGTCGCCAACGTCGCGCAGGGGAACCTGGGGTTCTCCTTCGCCTACCAGGTACCGGTGGTGCGGCTGGTGCTGGAGCGTCTGGGCAATACGCTGCTGTTGATGGGGACGGCGATGACGCTGGCCGCGCTGGCCGGCGTCCTTCTGGGCGTGGCCGCTGCCCGCCGCCCGCACTCTCGCCTGGACACCGGGGCGACGGCCCTGTCGCTCGTCGGCTACTCCATCCCGGAGTTCTGGCTGGGGCAGCTGCTGGTCCTGCTCTTCGCCGTCGCCCTGGCCTGGCTGCCGGCGCAGGGGATCCGCTCCACGCGGGAGGAGTACACCGGGCTGGCGGCGGCGCTTGACCTCGGCCGTCACCTCATCCTCCCGGCGGCCGCGCTGGCCTTCCGCTACATTGCCCTGATCGCCCGCATCACCCGGGCGGCGATGCTGGAGGTCATGCATCAGGACTTCATCCTGGCCGCCCGCGCCCGGGGCGTGGAGGAGCGCCGCGTGCTCTGGCGGCACGGCTTGCGCAATGCGGCCATCCCGGTGGCCACGGTGATCGGCTACAACTACGCCTTCATCCTCGCGGGCTCCGCCCTGGTGGAGACCGTGTTCGGCTGGCCGGGCGTCGGGCGGCTGCTCTTTGACGCCATCCTGCAGCGTGACACGCCGGTGCTGCTGGGGGTGCTGCTGCTCGTCTCGGTCACGGTGGTCCTGGTGAATCTGGTGACCGACGTCCTCTACGCCTACCTCGACCCCCGGGTGCGCTACTGATGGCCGTGTCGGTTGAGACCGTGACCGCGTTCGCCGCGCCGCGCGCCCTGCGGGACTTCTGGCGTCGCTACCGGCGCAACCGGCTGGCGGTCGCCGGACTGCTCCTGGTGCTGGCGCTGGCGCTGGTCGCCCTCCTGGCGCCGCTGCTGGCGCCGTACGACCCCATCTCCACGTCGCTGGACAGCCTGCAGCCGCCGGGGACGTCCCGCCACCCCCTGGGGACCGACGACCTGGGCCGGGACATCCTGAGCGGAGTGATCTGGGGGACGCGGGTCTCGCTGCTGGTGGGAGTGACAGCGGCGGCCACCGCGGTCGTGATCGGCATCGTCCTGGGGGCGGTGGCCGGGTTCTACGGTGGGCGCACCGACGCGCTGATCATGCGCCTGACCGAGCTCTTCCAGACCATCCCCCGCTTCGTCCTGGCGCTGCTGGTGGTGGCGCTCTTCGGCCGCGGGCTGGCCAAGCTGGTGCTGGTGATCGGCTTGCTGGCCTGGCCGCAGGCCGCCCGCCTGGTGCGCGGCCAGTTCCTGGCGCAGACATCCTCCCCCTACGTGGATGCGGCGCGCGCCCTGGGGCTGCCCGGGTGGCGCATCATCTTCTCGGAGGTCCTGCCCAACATCCTCGCCCCGGTCATCGTCCTGGCCTCGCTGGACGTGGCGCAGGCCATCCTCCTGGAGGCCAGCCTGGGCTTCTTCGGCCTGGGCGATCCCAACCTGGTCTCCTGGGGAGGCATGCTCAACCAGGCCCAGGCCTACCTGCGCACCGCCTGGTGGATGAGTGTCTTCCCCGGCCTGGGGATCGCCCTGGCGGTGCTCGGGTTCAACCTGGTCGGCGACGGCCTGAACGACGCCGTCAACCCGCGCCTGCATGAGTGACCTCCTGGTCGTCGACCGCCTGACCACGCGCATCGAGACGGCGCGGGGGACCGTCGTCCCGGTGGACGACGTCTCCCTGCGCCTGCCAGCCGGCAGCGCGCTGGGGCTCGTCGGGGAGAGCGGGTCGGGGAAGTCCATGACCGCCTTCTCCATCGTCCGGCTGTTCCCCACCGCGGCGGCCCGCCTGGCCTCCGGGCGCGTGCTGCTGGACGGCGACGACCTGAGCGCCATGGACGAGGCCGGCCTGCGGCGCGTGCGCGGGCGCCGCATCGGCATGGTCTTTCAGGACCCATCCACCTACCTGGACCCCGTGCTCACTGTCGGCGAGCAGGTGGCGGAGGCCTGGGCCTCCCACTTCGGCTGGGAGGGCGCCTGGGAGCGGGCTGTGCAGGCCCTGGGCCAGGTAGGGCTGCCGGAGCCGGCCGAGACCGCCCGCCGCTTCCCCCACGAGCTGAGCGGGGGGATGCGACAGCGGGTGGTCATCGCGCAGGCCATCGTCTGCCGGCCGCAGTTGCTCATCGCCGACGAGCCGACGACCGCCCTGGACGTCACCGTGCAGGCCCAGATCCTGGACCTGCTGCGGCACCTCCGGGCGCAGATGGGGATGACCCTGCTGTTGATCACCCACGACCTGGGCGTGGTGGCGGAGATGTGCGAGCTGGTGGCGGTGATGTACGCCGGGAGGATCGTCGAGGCGGGACCGGCCATGCGCATCTTCCTGGCGCCGCAGCACCCGTACACGCAGGGCCTGCTGGCCAGCGCCGTCTCGGTGCAACAGGCACAGGCCATCACGCGGGCCATGGAGGGCAGCGTCCCGGACCTGCGGGCACCGCCTGGCGGATGCCGCTTTCACCCGCGCTGCCCGCACGCGATGCCGACCTGCCGCGCGGAGGTGCCGCCGCTCTTCCGCGTGGGCCCGGGGCACGACGCCGCGTGCTGGCTGCATGACCCCGCGGTGGTGGCTCGGGAGGGAGGGGCATGATCCTCCAGGGCCTCGCCCTGCGCCGCTACTACCCCTGGGGGCGGTCTCTGCTGGGCCCGCGGCAGTGGGTGCGCGCCGTGGAGGAGGTGACCATCGGCGTCGGCGGCGGCGAGACGGTGGCGCTGGTGGGCGAGAGCGGGTCGGGAAAGACCACGACGGGGCGGCTGCTCCTGGGGCTGGAAGCGCCCACGGCGGGCCAGGTCATCTTCAGAGGACGGCCCCTGGGTGAGCTGGCCGGCCCGGCCCGGCAGGCCTTCCGCCGGGCGGTGCAGCCGGTCTTCCAGGACTCC
>JBBIIQ010000145.1:0-5272 GCA_037446405.1 Armatimonadota bacterium
GCTACGGGCCCAACCCCAACGAGTGCGTCGACCGGCTCTCGCCGCTTCTGGAGGGGCGGCACGTGGCCGGCAACCACGACTGGGCGGCGGTGGGCAGGCTGGACATCACCTTCTTCAACCCCTACGCGCAGGAGGCCATCCGCTGGACGCAGCGGGTGCTGCGGCCGCCGGTACGACAGTACCTGCAGGCGCTGCCCACGCAGTGGTCGCAGGATGGAGCCCTGCCGTTCCTGGCGGTGCACGCCAGCCCGCGTGACCCCATTGAGGAGTACGTGCTGGATGGGGCCACGGCGCGGGAGAGCTTCCGCCAGCGCCAGTTCTCCCTGTGCTTCATCGGCCATACGCACGTCCCCGCCGTCTTCCTGGCGGTGGGCGACGAGGTGGAGGCGCGGCCCTTCCGCGCCGGGGAAGAGGTCCGGCTCGACCCCGGGGTGCGCTACCTGATCAACGTGGGCAGCGTGGGCCAGCCGCGGGACGGCGACCCCGCGCCGCCTACGCCGTCCTGGACGCGGCCACGGCGGTGGTGCGCCTGGTCCGCCTGGAGTACCCGCTGCAGCGGACGCAGGAGAAGATGCTGGGCGAGGGACTTCCCCCCATCCTCGCCGAACGACTGAGCGTGGGGCGGTAAGCCGGGCGGACGGGGACGGGACCGATGGGGCGGATCTACACGCGGACCGGTGACGGGGGCGAGACGGCGCAGCGCGGCGCCCGCCGCGTCCCCAAGGACCACCCCCGGGAGGAGGCGTACGGCGCGCTGGACGAGCTGAATTCCACGCTGGGCGCCGCGCGCGCGTTTCTGGAGGACGCGGAGCTGGGGGCGGTGCTGGAGCGGATCCAGCGGGACCTCTTTGTGATGGGGGCGGAGGTGGCCGCGCCGGACCAGGCCGGGCCACGTATGGACGCAGCACAGGTCTCGGCCCTGGAGCAGGAGATCGACCGCCTGGACGTGGAACTGCCGCCGCTTTCCGCCTTCATCCTCCCCGGGGGTCACCCCGCGGGGGGCCTGCTGCACCTGGCGCGCGCCATCAGCCGCCGCGCGGAGCGCCGCATGGTCGCCCTGGCCCGCAGCGAAGCCCTCAACCCCGAGATCGTCCGCTACCTGAACCGGCTCTCCGACCTGCTCTTTGTCCTGGCGCGCACGGTGAACCGGCGGGCGGGAGTGGGCGAGACCGTGTGGCGGGGGGAAGGGTGAGCGGTGCCGCTGGTCCGCTTTCTCTCCCGCAGCGACATCGAGCAGCTTGGCATCCCCGTCGCCGACGTCATCGCCGACCTGGAGGCGGCGTTTGCGGCCAAGGGGCGCGGGGAGGTGGAGATGCCGCCCAAGCCCGGCATCCACCCCCGCCCCGACGCCTTCATCCACGCCATGCCCGCCTACGTCCGCTCCCGGGACCTCGCCGGCGTCAAGTGGATCGCCGGGTACCCCGACAACCCCTCCCGCGGCCTGCCCTACATCACCGGGCTGATGATCCTCAACGATCCGGCGACCGGGGTGCCCCTGGCGGTGATGGACGCCACGTGGATCACGGCGGTGCGCACGGGCGCGGCCACGGCGGTGGCGGCCAGACATCTGGCGCGGCGCGAGGCGGCCAGCCTGGCGGTCATCGGCTGCGGCGTGCAGGCGCGGGCCAACCTGGACGCGTTGCTGGTGGTGCAGCCGCACCTGGCCCACGTCCTGGCCTACGATATCCGTCCCGAGGCGGCGGAGGCGTTCGCCCAGTACGGGCAGAGCCGGCACGGGATGCGGGTGACGGTGTGTCGCACCCCCGAGGAGGCGGTGCGCGGGGCGGAGATTATCGTCACGGCCACGCCGATCCTGAGACAGCCGGCCCCCGTGGTACAGCCACAGTGGCTGCGTCCGGGCTCAATGCTCTGCACGCTGGATTTCGACGCGGCGGTGACCCCGGCGGCCTTCGCCGCCGCCGACCTCCTCTGCTCCGACGACGTCGCTCAACTGGACTTCTACCGGCTGGACGGCTACTTCCGCGGCGTTCCCGACCGGGTGGTGGACCTGGGGGAGATTGTGGCCGGGCGGGCGAAGGGCCGGGAGCGGCCCGACGCGCGCATCATCGCCATCAACCTGGGCCTGGCCCTGGAGGACGTGGTCACGGCGCACCGGGTCCTGCAGGTGGCCCGTGCCGCCGGGGTGGGCCGGGAACTGGAGCTGTGAGGCAAGGCGAGAGGTGCCTGTGGCCGAGAACGAGAGAACCCGCGACGTGCTCACCGTGGAGGAGGCGGCAGCATACCTGCAGATGCACAAGGCCACCATCTACAAGTACATCCGCCAGGGACTGCTGCCCGCCGTCCGCCTGGGCAAAGTCTACCGGTTGCTGCGGCGGGACGTGGACGCCTTTCTGGAGACCATGAAGCAGGCGCCTCGGCGCTAGAGCCGGCCCAGCAGCGCCCGCTTCACCTCCTGGATCGCTCGGGTGACCTGGATGCCCCGCGGGCAGGCGTCGGTGCAGTTGAAGACCGTGCGGCAGCGGAAGACGCCCGACCGCTGGGCCAGGATGGTCAGCCGTTCCGCTGCCGCCTGGTCCCGGCTGTCGAAGATGAAGCGGTGGGCGTTGACGATGGCCGCCGGCCCCACGTACGCCCCGTCCGCCCAGTAGATGGGGCAGGAGGTGGTGCAGGCGGCGCAGAGGATGCACTTGGTGGTGTCCTCGAAGCGCGCCCGCTCCTCCGGGGACTGCCGCCGCTCCCGGGCCGGCGGGGGGTCGTGGTTGATCAGGTAGGGCATGACCGCGCGGTACTGGGCGAAGAACGGCTCCATGTCCACCACCAGGTCCTTGATCACCGGCAGGCCGCGCAGGGGCTCCACGGTGATGTGGCGGCCCACGTCCCTGATCAGGACCTTGCAGGCCAGGCGGTTGCGGCCGTTGATCAGCATGGCGTCCGAGCCGCAGATGCCGTGGGCACAGGAGCGGCGCAGGGCCAGGCTGCCGTCGATGTACCACTTGATGTGGTGCAGGCCGTCCAGCACGCGGTCGAAGGGGTCGGCCTCGATGTGGTAGTCCGCCCAGTAGGGGCGGGGGGCGCGCTCGGGATTGAAGCGTTTGATCCGGAAGTGGACCTTCATCAGTAGGTGCGCTCCTTGGGCGGGAAGCGGGTGATCACCACCGGCTTGTAGCGGAAGGAGATGCGCCCGTCCTCCCCGCGGTAGACCAGGATGTGCTTCAGCCACTGGGCGTCGTCGCGCCGCGGGTAGTCCTCCCGGTAGTGGGCGCCGCGGCTCTCGGTGCGGTGCAGGGCGGCGGCCACGGTGGCCTCGGCCAGGTCCAGGAGAAAGCCCAGCTCCATGGCCTCCAGCAGGTCCTGGTTGAACCGCCGCCCCCGGTCGTCCAGCCTGGCCCGCCCGTACCGCTCGCGCAGCGCGCGCAGGCCCTCGGCCGCCTCGGCCAGGCCGGTCCCGCTGCGGAAGACGGAGACCTTGTCCATCATCAGGGCCTGCAGGTCGTCGCGGATGCGGGCCAGCGGTTCGCCCTCGCTGCGGGCCCTCCACTCCCGCAGCAGCGCCTCCACAGTCGAGTGCGGGTTGGCCAGGACCGGCTCCCGGGGAGCCTGGCGCAGGTACGCTGCCATGTGCCGTCCGGCGCGGCGGCCGAAGACGAGGATGTCCACCAGGGAGTTGGTCCCCAGACGGTTGGCCCCGTGCACGGAGACGCAGGCGCACTCCCCGGCGGCATAGAGGCCGCGCAGCGGGGTCCGCCGCTCGTCGGTGATCACCTGGCCGTCATTGTCGGTGGGGATGCCGCCCATGGCGTAGTGCGCCGTGGGCACCACCGGCACCGGCTCCTCTGCCGGATCGATCCCCAGGTAGGTGCGCACAAACTCGGTGATATCAGGCAGCTTCTCGTCCAGGACCTTGCGCCCCAGGTGGCGGAAGTCCAGGTGCAGGTAGTCCCTCCCGTCGATGCCGTTGCCGGCGCGGATCTCCTGGTACATGACCCGGGAGATCATGTCCCGCGGGGCCAGGTCCTTGAGCGTGGGGGCGTAGCGCTCCATGAAGCGTTCGCCGTGCCGGTTGAGCAGCACCGCCCCCTCGCCGCGCGCCGCCTCCGAGAGGAGGATGCCCAGGCGGTACAGGCCGGTGGGGTGGAACTGGAAGAACTCCATGTCCATGAGCGGGATGCCTCGCCGCCAGGCGATGGCCACGCCGTCGCCGGTGAGGGCGTGGGCGTTGCTGGTCACCCGGTAGAGGCGGCCGAAGCCGCCCGTGGCCAGCAGCACCGCCCGGGCGTGGAACGTGTGCAGCTCCCCGGTGGAGATCTCGTAGGCGACGATGCCGCGGCACGTTCCGTCCTCCACCAGCAGGTCCAGCATCTGGAACTCGTTGAAGAAGCGCACGTCGTGCCTGATGCACTGCTGGTAGAGCGTCTGCAGGATCATGTGTCCCGTGCGGTCGGCCGCGTGGCAGGCGCGGCGCACCGGGGCTTCTCCGAAGTTGCGGGTGTGGCCGCCGAAGCGGCGCTGGGCGATGCGCCCGTCGGGCGTGCGATCGAAGGGGAGGCCCCAGTGCTCCAGCTCGTAGACCGTCTCCACGGCCTCCTGGCACATCAGGTCGGCCGCGTCCTGGTCCACCAGGTAGTCGCCACCCTTGACGGTGTCAAAGGTGTGCCACTCCGGGTAGTCCTCCTCCAGGTTGCCCAGGGCGGCGCCGATCCCTCCCTGGGCCGTGCCCGTGTGCGAGCGCGGCGGGTAAAGCTTGCTCACCACGGCCACACGCTGCCCGGCCAGCTCCACGGCGGCGCGCAGGCCCGCGCCCCCCGCGCCGACAATGACGGCGTCGAAGGTGTGCTCGGTCACGGGCGGCCCCCCGCGCTCATCCGCCCCCGCCGCTGAAGCCGGGCGCGGTCATCTTCTCCGCGTCCAGCAGCCGGTCCAGCTGGGCGTCGCTGAGGCCGGCACGCTCGCGGGCCACCTCGCGGATGGTCCGGCCGCTCGTCGCCGCCTCCCGGGCGATCTCCGCCGCCCGGTCGTAGCCGATAGCCGGGGCCAGGGCCGTGGCCAGCATCAGCCCCTGCTCCACCAGCGCCGGGCCGCGGGGGGTGGCCTGCAGCCCCTCGATGCACTGCGCCGCGAAGTTCTGCGAGGCCGCCGCCAGCAGGGCGATGGCCTGCAGCAGGTTGTGCGCCATCACCGGCATCATGGTGTTCAGCTCGAAGTTGCCCCACTGGTTGCCCAGGGCGACCACCAGGTCGCTGCCCTGGACCTGCGCGCAGGCCTGGATCACCGACTCCGCGATGACCGGGTTCACCTTGCCGGGCATGATGGA
>JBBIIQ010000146.1:0-5234 GCA_037446405.1 Armatimonadota bacterium
GCTGCAGCCCAACATCCCGCCGCTGCGCAAGGGCGACGCCGCCACGCGGCAGACGCAGATGGCGGTGATGGCCCGGCTCGTGCGGGAGGCGCGGGCGCGCGGCGCCGACCTGATCGTCTTCCCGGAGACAGTGGTTCCGCTGAACCTCTTCGGTCCGGCGGGGGCGCTCCCGGAGGTGGCGGCGTGGGCACCCGATCGGGTGGTGGTGGCCACCAGTTTCGAGGCAGGCAGCGACGGCGTGCGCAACAGCGCCGTCGTCCTGCAGGACGGTGTAGTGCGGGGGACCTACGCCAAGCGCCGCCTGGTGCCCTTCGGCGAGGCGGGGGTGACCCCCGGCGACCGCGGCGACCCCATTCCCACCCGCGCCGGGTTCCTCACTATCGCCATCTGCTACGAGTCGGCGTTTGCCGAGATCGCCCGGATGGGAACCCGGCCGGGCGCGGGGCCGCTGGTGATCGTGACCAACGACGGCTGGTTCGGCACCTCGGCGGGGCCGGCGCAGCACGCCGCCTACGCCGTGCTGCGGGCTGTGGAGACGGGACGGCCCGTAGCGCGGGCCGCCAACACCGGTATCTCGCTGATCGTCGACCCCCTGGGGCGGGTGCGGGCACGGCTGCCGCTGGACCGAGAAGGGTGGCTGATCGCTGGCGCCCCCGCGTCGATTCCCACGCCGTACGTGGCCGGGGGATGGGCGTTCGCGCCCGCCGTCGTGGCCCTGGCGGCCCTTCTCCTCCTCCCGGCGGCCGGCCGTGCCCTGCGGGCCGCGTGGCAGGAGCCACCGTTTCGCCGCCTCGTCGGCGCCCTGGCGGGCCCGGGGCTGCTGGTGGGGCTGCAGCGCCCGGCCGAGGCGCTGCTTCCCCCGGCGGGCGCGTGGGTCCTCCCCGCGGTCGTCCTGCGGGCGGCTTGGGCCGCCGCAGGAGGAGGGGGACTGGCGTTCCGCCCGCGCCGCGCCCCGCTCTCGGCGGTCCTGGGGCTGGCCGTCGTGGGGGCCCTGGAGGCCGTCATGATCTCGGCCTACGGGCGCTACGGGTTCGTCCTCCAGCCGGCCCCTCCTCAGGGAGGGTGGCTGGCCGGCGGAGGCCCGCTGCTCCTCGGCGCGCTGGCCTGGGAGGGCTGGCTGCGGGGAGCGGTCTTCACGGCGGCGCGGGCCTGGCGGGGGACACCGGCCGCCCTGGCATTCTCCACGCTCCCCCCGCTGCTGGTGCTCCCGGCGCGCCCGCCCGAAGTCCTCATCTGGTCTCTGCTGGTGGGCGGGGCCTTCGGCGTCATCCGCCTGGGAACCGGCGACGCCCTGGGGCTGGCGCTTCCCCGCGCGGCCGGCCTGGCGCTGCTGGGCATGCTCACGGTGCTCCGCTGAGCGCCGCCGGGGGAAGTCCTCGCCTGCAGGAACTTGCACCTGGGTGCGGCCGCCCGCAGGGCGGCGCCTCCCGCGGTATAATGGCTTGGATTGGACCGTGCGCATTCCGCCAGGAGCGTCAACCATGACCCTTGACGACGTGAAGTCCGCCCTCGACCAGAGCCAGCGCAAGCTGGCGGCCGTCCGGGGCCACCTTTGACCTGGACGCCAAGCGCCGCCGCGTCGCCGAGCTGGAGCAGGCGATGGGGCGGCCCACCCTGTGGGACAACCCGGAAGAAGCGCGCCGCCTCGGTCGCGAGCTGAGCACGCTGCAGGCCCAGCTGGCCGAGGTGGACCGTCTGGCCGGCCGCGTCGAGGATCTCGCCGTCCTCCTGGCCCTGGCCGAGGAGCAGCCCGGCGGCATCTCCCCGGCGGAGCTGGCCGCCGAGGCCCGCGCCGTGCAGGGCGAGCTGGACCGCCTGGAGCAGAGCACGTTGCTGCGGGAGCCTCACGATGCGGCCAACGCCATCCTCTCGGTGCACGCCGGGGCGGGAGGCACCGAGGCGGCGGACTGGGCGGAGATGCTCCTGCGCATGTACCTGCGCTGGGCGGAGGCCCGCGGCTATACCACCGAGATCGCCGACCTCTCCCCCGGAGAGGAGGCGGGGATCAAGAGCGTCACCGTCATCGTCCAGGGGCCCAACGCCTACGGCTACCTGCGGGGGGAGCGCGGCGTGCACCGGCTGGTGCGCATCTCGCCCTTCGACGCCTCGCGGCGGCGGCACACCTCCTTCGCCCTGGTGGACGTCATCCCGGAGGCCGAGGAGGTAGAGGTCGAGCTCAGGGAGGAGGACCTGCGCATCGACACCTTCCGCGCCGGAGGAGCCGGCGGCCAGAACGTGAATAAGGTGGAGACGGCCGTGCGCATCACCCATCTGCCCAGCGGGATCGTCGTCCAGTGCCAGAACGAGCGGTCGCAGCATGCGAACAAGCTCACCGCCCTGCGCATCCTCCGCGCCCGCCTGCTGGAGCTGGAGCAGGAGAAGCAGCGGGAGCAGCTCTCCGCCCTGCGCGGGCAGCACAAGGAGGCGGCGTGGGGCAACCAGATCCGCTCCTACGTCCTGCACCCCTACCAGCTGGTCAAGGACCACCGTACCGGCGTCGAGGTGGGCAACGCCATGGGCGTGCTGGACGGCGACCTCGACCCCTTCATCGACGCCTACCTGCGCCAGGGGAGTGCGGCGCGCGCGTAGATGGACGCCCGCGCCCGCCTGGCCGTCTGGCTGTTCACCGCGTTTGCCGTCGTCCTCATCCTGGCCGTCGCCCTGGCCCCCATGGTGCTGGCCTGGCGGCTGCGGGTCGCGGTGGCCCGCAGTCTCGCCGGCCCGGCCCGGGTCGCCGTCCGCGTGGACGCCCCGCCCTGGAGCATCGTCACCGGGGGGCTGGACGCGGTGACGCTGGAGGCGCGGCGGGCGATGGCCGGCCAGCTGCCGGTGGAGCGGCTCACCCTGCGCCTGCAGGAGGTGCGCGTGGATCCCGCACGCCTGTGGCGCGGTGACGGGTCGCCGGTGACGCGGGTGGGGCGGGGAGAGGGGGAGGTCGCCCTGACCCAGGAGGACCTGCAGCTCTTTCTGGCCAGCGCCAGGGGCGTGCAGCAGGCGGTCCTGCGGCTCGACGGCGGCGCCGTCTCTGTCGAGGGCGACGTGCGGGTTGGGGTGGTCGACCTGCGGATGCGCATGGAAGGACGGCTGGTGCCGGCCTCGCCCACCACCGTCGACCTGTACGTGCAGACCCTCACCGTGAGCGGGGTGGAGCTTCCCCGGGAGATCGGCAGCGTCCTCGTCTCCCGTCTCAACCCCCTGATCTCCCTGGACGGCCTGCCGCTGCCGCTGTGGATCGAGTCGGTGGCCGTGGAGGGAGGCCAGGTGCGGATGCGCGTGGGGGTCGGGGAGCGCTCCTGATGCGCCGCTACGGCGCGCTGGCCGGGCTGGTGGCGCTGGGCGTGGTCGCGGCGCTGGTCCTGCTGGTCGGGCGATGGCGCGTGGAACGGCAGGACCGCACGGTGGAGGTGATCCTGGACGGCCCGGCCTGGCAGGAGCTGGCGGTGCGCGAGGGGTGGAGCCCCGCCGCCCTCTTCGCCGCCCTGCGCGCCCGCGGTGCCACCTCCGTCGCGGTATACGAGCGCACGCTGCGGACCCTGCAGCGGC
The DNA here is from genome assembly GCA_037446405.1 of Armatimonadota bacterium. Classification (GTDB taxonomy): domain Bacteria; phylum Sysuimicrobiota; class Sysuimicrobiia; order Sysuimicrobiales; family Humicultoraceae; genus Humicultor. Next base: position 3,544 of record JBBIIQ010000146.1, read on the forward strand.
AGGGACGGCTGGCGTACTTCGGCGGCGGCGACCTGCTGGCCGCAGCGAGGGCAGAGGTGCTGGCCCCGCCGCTGCGGGAGCTGGTGGCGGCGGGGGCGGTCAGGCTCGAGGCCGTCTACGTCACCGCCGACCCCGCCCTGCGCCCCTGGCTGCTGGAGGCATTCCACGGCATCCTCGGCCCGGCCCGGGCCCGCCTGCGCGGGCCAGTCATCGAGGTGCTCGGCAGCCGCGACGACCTGGACGACCTGGGGTTGGGCTTCCACCCCGCCGATCTGGCTGCGGCGCGGCGCGCGGGGCTCTCCGTGGTGCTGCGGCCCAGGAACTACCGCGGCCTGACCGCGGCTGGACTGGCCTGGAAGCTGGCTGCCATGCAGCGGCTGGGTCCGGCGTCCACCCTCGTCTTCGACGGGGCGGACGTGCTGGGGTACGAGCGGCTCATCGGCGAGGCCGCCCGCGGGCTGCGGGCGGGCGGCTACCGCGTGGCCCGCATCGAGGTCTTCACGGTTCGGCGCAAGCAGCGGGGCGAGGACGCGCTGACCGCCCGCATGCGCCCGGCAGTGCTGCGGCTCTTCAGCCTGACCCCCGAGGAGATGGCCACCCTCCCTGCTCCGGCCATCGTGGAGAAGTTCCGCCGCGCGCCGCTGGAGCGCAACATCCGCCTGCTGTACCTAAGGCCGCTGACGAACACGCCGGCGGGCGTGGACGCCGTCCCGGCGAACCTCGACCTGGTGGGGCGGATCGTGGGGAGCGTTCGGCGGCATGGCTTTGCCGTGGGCCGGCCCCGGCCCCTGCCCGACCTGCAGCCTGGGTTCCTGCCGCTGGTCCTGGCGGCCGCTGGCGCCCTGGCCCTGGGGGCGATCGCGCTGGGGGAGATCGCCCGGGTGGCGGGCACCCCGCTGCGCCCGGCCTCCCTCTGGCTGCTGGTGGCATCCGGGGTGGCCCTCACGGCCGCTGCGGCCTTCGCCGGGGACGGGTTCTTCCTGCTCTGGCGGCGGCTTCTGGCGCTGGGTACGGCGGTAGCCGGGGCGACGCTGGGGGCGTATGTGGCTCTCGCCCGGGGCGAAGGACGGCCGCTGCGCCGGGGGCTGGACGCGTTGTGGCTGGCCTCGAGCGTCTCCGCCGCCGCCGGCGTGCTGGTGGCCGGCCTGCTCAGCGGGTGGTCGTTCATGCTGGCGGTGCACACCTTTGTCGGCGTCAAGGCGGCGCATGTGCTCCCGCCGCTCTTCGTCGGCTTCCTGCTGGCCTTCGGGGGGCAGGCCGGCGACGCCCGCTCCACGGTGCGCCGCGTCTGGCAGTGGCTGGAGCGGCCGCTGCGGCTCCAGTACGCGGTGGTGGCGGTGCTGGTGGCGGTGGCCGCCGTGATGCTGCTCTTCCGCAGCGGGAATTTCGGCCTGCCCGTCTTCGGGCTGGAGGCGCGGCTGCGCCAGGCGCTGGAGGACCTGCTGGTGGCACGGCCGCGGACGAAGGAGTTCCTCATCGGCCACCCCGCCCTGGTGCTGGCCGCGGGAGCGGCGGCGCTGCGCCTGCGGGCCTGGGTGGTCCCGCTGACGATGGTCGGCGCCGTCGGGCAGGCCGGGCTGATCAACTCGTTTTCCCACATCCACACGCCGCTGGTCCTGGTGGTGCTGCGGACGCTCTACGCGCTGCTCATCGGCTCGGTGCTGGGGGGCGCGGCGCTGCTGGTCCTGGAG
>JBBIIQ010000147.1:0-5225 GCA_037446405.1 Armatimonadota bacterium
CGCATCTCCACCGCCGTGAGCACCCGGGTGACCAGGCCCTCCGTCTCCATGACGTCCTGCAGGGCCAGGGCGTTGATCACCGTGGCCAGCATCCCCATGTTGTGCCCGGTGACCTCGTGGATCCCCAGGCGGCGGCTCACCTCCTCGCCGCGGACGAAGTTGCCGCCGCCGACGACGATGGCCACCTGCACGCCCTGTGCGGTCACCTCCTTGACCTCGTGGGCGACCAGGCGCAGCACCGCGGCGTCCAGCGGGGCGGCGCCTCCGCCCGAGAGCGCCTCTCCACTGAGCTTGAGGAGGACGCGCCGGTAACCCGGCGTCTGCGCGCTCATCCCTCCGCCCTGGCTACTCCCCCACCTTGAACCGGGCAAAGCGCCGCACCTGGATGTTCTCTCCCACCTTGGCCACCGTCTCGCGGATGAGGTCCTGCACGCTGCGCCCGGCGTCGCGGATGTACGGCTGCTCCAGCAGCACCCACTCCTTTACCCGGGGATCATCACGCTCCCCCTCCGGCACCTCCTCCCGCGAGAGGTAGCGCGGATCCGTAGCCGCCACCTGCATGGCCAGCTCGCGAGCCAGCCGGCGGAAGTCCTCGGTGCGGGCGACGAAGTCGGTCTCGCAGTTTACCTCCACCAGGGCGCCCAGCCGGCCCCCTCCGTGGATGTAGGCTTCCACCAGCCCTTCCCGCGTGGCCCGCCCCGCCTTCCGCTCCGCCACGCTCAGCCCCCGGGCCCGCAGCAGCTCCACCGCCCGCTCCAGGTCTCCGTCTGCTTCCGCCAGGGCGCGGCGGCAATCCAGGACCCCGGCACCGGTACGGGCCCGCAGCTCGCGCACCTGCGCCGCTGTGATGCCCGCAGAGCCGCTCACGCCTCCTCCTCCACTTCCACCGGGAAGATCTCCTGGATGGCTTCCTCCAACGACTCCGGCGCCCCTTCCTCGACCTCTGCGGGCACGGGGACCGCCTCCCGCTCCTCCTCCGTCACCTCCAGCTTGCGCCGCTCCTCCAGACCCTCCAGCGCGGCGTTGGCCATGCGGTTGGTGATCAGGCGCACGGCGCGGATGGCGTCGTCGTTGCCTGGAATGGGGTAGTCCACCTCGTCGGGGTCGGAGTTGGTGTCGACGATGGCCACCAGGGGAATGGACAGCTTGCGCGCCTCGGCCACGGCGATGTGCTCCTTGCGGGTGTCCACCACGTAGACGGCGGCGGGCAGGCGGTTCATGGTCTTGATGCCGCCGAGGAACTTCTCCAGCTTGGCGTACTCCTCGCTGATGCGCGTCTGCTCGCGCTTGGGCAGGACGTCGAAGAGCCCTCGGGCGCGCATGTCCTCGATCTCCCGCAGGCGCTCGATGCGCCGGCGGATGGTCTGGAAGTTGGTGAGCATCCCCCCCAGCCAGCGCTGGTTCACGTAGGGCTGGCTGGCGCGCGTGGCTTCCTCCCGGACGGCGTCCTGGGCCTGTTTCTTGGTCCCCACGAAGAGGACCTCCCCGCCCTCGGCCACCGTCTGGCGCACGAACCGGTAGGCCTCCTCGATCAGAGGCACCGACTTCTGCAGGTCGATGATGTGGATGCCGTTGCGCTCGGTGAAGATGAAACGGGCCATCTTCGGGTTCCAGCGGCGGGTCTGGTGCCCGAAGTGCACCCCCGCCTCCAGCAGCTGCTTCATGGTCACAACCGGCACGTCATGCCTCCCTCTGTGGTTACCCCTCCGCCGCCTTCCTCCGCCGCGCGACCCGCACCAGGCACCCGCGCAGCCATCCGACGGCGTGCAGATTGGACCCGCCGGGCGGCAAAGAGGGGGGCAAGGCCGCGCCTTCCCCCCTGCACTCCGGCGGAAACCGCTGAGTCGGCGTGAGTATAGCACAGGGCCGAAAGGCGGTTCAATTCAGCCGGCCGTCACCGCCTCGGCCGCCTTGGGGACCTCCGTGTAGCCGCACTCCTTGTTCAGGCATCTCAGGTAGGTCCCGCGCCGGCCCCGCTTCTCCACCAGCATGCCACCGTCGCGCGGACAGCGCCGGTCGGTGGGACGGTCCCAGCTGACGAACTTGCAGTTGGGGTAGTTGGCGCAGCCGTAGAAGACGCGGCCGCGCTTGCTGCGCCGCTGCACGATCTCGCCGCCGTCCAGGGGGCAGGCGACGCCGATACCGACGGGGCGCGTGTAGCGGCACTGGGGGAACCCGCTGCAGGCGATGAACTCGCCGAAGCGGCCGTGCTTGCGCACCAGGGGCCGGCCGCACTCCGGGCAGGCCTCGCCGGTCTCCACCTCGGGGAACTCCACCTCAACGATGCGCTTCTCCGCTCGCTGCAGATCGCGCTCGAAGGGGGCGTAGAACTCCCGGACGACCTTGACCCAGTCGCGCCGCCCCTCGGCAATCTCGTCCAGCTCCTCCTCCATCTGGGCGGTGAAGTTCAGGTCGACGATGTCGGGAAAGTGCTCCACCAGCAGGTCCGTCACCAGCATGCCCAGATCGGTGGGCTGGAGGCGGCGGTCCACCACGTGGACGTAGCCGCGCGACTTGATGGTCTCCAGCGTGGGCGCGTAGGTGCTGGGGCGGCCGATGCCCAGCTCCTCCAGTGCGCGGACCAGGGACGCCTCGGTGTAGCGCGGCGGCGGCTGGGTGAAGTGCTGGCCGGGCTGCACCGCCAGCAGGCGCAGCGGCTGGGTCGCGGCCAGGGCCGGCAACCACCCCTCCCCGTTCTCCTCCCCGTTCTCCGCCGCCTCCCGGTAGAGCGCCAGGAAGCCGGGGAAGCGCACGCGTGCGCCGGCGGCGCGGAAGAGAAACGGCCCGCCGCCGATGTCCACCACCAGGGTGTCGATGAGCGCGGAGGCCATCTGGCTGGCGACGAAGCGCTTCCAGATCAGTTCGTAGAGACGGAACTGGTCCCAGCGGAGGTGGGGCTTCACCTGGGCTGGGGTACGGGATGTGGCCGTGGGGCGGATGGCCTCGTGGGCGTCCTGCGCGCCGCGACGGGAGCGGTACTGCCGCGGGCGCGGCGGCAGGTAGGCAGCGCCGAAGGCGCGGCGGATGTACTCCCGCGCCTCCTGCTGGGCGGCGGGGGCCACCCGCACCGAGTCGGTGCGCATGTAGGTGATCAGCCCCACCGTGCCTTCCTTTCCCAGGTCGATGCCCTCGTAGAGCTGCTGCGCCAGCCGCATCGTGCGCGACGCGGTGAACCCCAGGCGGCGGTTGGCCTCCTGCTGCAGCGTGCTGGTGGTGAACGGCGGCGCGGGATGGCGCTGCCGTTCCCCGGGACGGACCTCCAGCACGCGGTACGACTGGCGGCGGATCTCCTCCGCCAGGGCGGCGGCCTCGGCCTCGCTGCGGATGACGTGGACGCGCTCCTCCTGCGGGCCGCCGAAGCGGGTCCCGTCGCGACTGACCAGGCGGGCGGTGAAGGCGGCGTCCGGCCCATCGGCGGTGAAGCGCCCCTCCACCGTCCAGTACTCCTCGGGGACGAAGCGGGCGATCTCCCGCTCCCGGTCCACCACCAGGCGCACGGCCACCGACTGCACACGGCCGGCGCTCAGGCCGCCCCGCACCTTTCGCCAGAGCAGCGGGCTGAGCTTGTAGCCGAAGAGGCGGTCCAGGATGCGCCGCGCCTGCTGCGCGTTGACCAACTTCAGGTCGATGTCGCGCGGGCGGGCCAGCGCCCGCTGCAGCGCCTCCTTGGTGACCTCGTGGAACTCGATGCGCCGGATGGGCCTGTTCACGGGGCGGAGGACCTCCTGCAGGTGCCAGGAGATGGCCTCCCCCTCGCGGTCGGGGTCGGTGGCCATATAGACGGCCTCCGCCTTCCTTGCCGCCTCCCGCAGTGCCTTCAGGACCGCCCCCTTTCCCTTGATGACGATATATTTGGGGGCGAAGTCCTGCTGCACGTCGACGCCCAGCTGGCTCTTGGGCAGGTCCTTGACGTGCCCCATGGACGCGGCCACGTCGTAGCTGCGGGAGAGGAGCTTACGCAGCGTCCGCGCCTTGGTTGGCGATTCCACGACCACCAGCGATTTGCCCATCGTCGTCGCTCAGCGCCCCGCCCGCCGCGCCGCCGCGCGCCCCGGGCCGGAGGGGAGAACACGCAGGAACTGTTTCCCCGGATACTGCCGCACCAGTCCCTGCAGCTCCAGGTCCAGCAGCACCGCCGCCACCGCAGACGGCGACAGCCCGGTGCAGGCGGCCACCTGGTCGATGTGCACGGGCTCCCCGGCCAGCGCCGCCCAGACCAGGGCCGCGGGGCCCGGCGGAATCTGCGGTGCCGCCTGGGCCGTAGCGGGTGCGGTGCGCAGCGGCAGGCGCAACGCGCCCAGCACGTCCTCCGCCGTCTCCACCAGCGCCGCGCCGTCGCGGATCAGCCCGTTGGGCGCCCGGCTCAAGGGGTTGAGCACGCCCCCCGGCACCGCCATGACCTCCCGCCCGTAGCGCAGGGCGTGGGTCACCGTGCTCAACGTGCCGCTGCGCTCGTCGCCTTCCACAACCACAACGCCCAGGGCCAGCCCGGCGATGATGCGGTTGCGCCGCGGGAAGTGTCCGCGCCGTGGGGGCGTCCCTGGCGGGAACTCGCTGATCACACAGCCGCAGGCGGCGATGGCCTCCAGCAGCGCCCCGTGCTCCGGCGGGTAGACCACGTCCAGGCCGCATCCCAGCACGGCGATGGTCCGCCCGCCTGCCTGCAGCGCGGCCCGGTGGGCCACCGCGTCAACGCCGCGGGCCAGGCCGCTGACCACCGTCACCCCGTGCCAGGCCAGTCCCGCGGCCAGCCGCTCCGCCATCACCCGCCCCGCATGCGTGGCGCGGCGTGAGCCGATGACGGCCACCGCGACTTCGTCGGGGCGCAGCTCGCCGCGGACGTAGATGAGAGGCGGCGGATCGTCGGTCCGCCGCAGCAGGCCCGGATACTGCGGTGACGTCAGCAGCACCGTCTCCATCATTGCGCCGGCGTCACCCCGGGTCACGCCACTCCCTACACTAACACAACGTGTCAAGGCGCCCCGGCGGATGCGGGCTGCTCCGCCGGCCAGGGTGCGGGCCGATCCAAGGTCCGGTACTGGATTGCCTCGGCGACGTGCGCCACCCCGATCTCCCCCGCGCCCTCCAGGTCGGCGATGGTCCGCGCCACGCGCAGGATGCGGTCGTAGGCGCGGGCGCTGAGGTGCAGCCGCTCCAGCGCACAGCCCAGCAGCGCCGCGGCCCGGTCCTCCAGCGTGCAGAAGCGGCGCAGGTGGCGGCCGGCC
>JBBIIQ010000148.1:0-5131 GCA_037446405.1 Armatimonadota bacterium
CCACCTCCCCGAGGCGGTGCACCCGGCCCGTGTAGAACAGGATGCGCTCGGTCGTCGTCGTCTTGCCCGCGTCGATGTGGGCGACGATACCGATGTTCCTGGTTTTCTCCAGTCCGACCGGCGTAACTGTCATCAGCGTCGTTGCCAAGGTCTGTCCTCGTCCGGGTTCTGCTGCGCGCCCACGGCGGTCACCAGCGGTAGTGGGCGAACGCCTTGTTGGCCTCGGCCATGCGGTGCGTGTCCTCGCGCTTCTTCACCGCGCCCCCCTGGCCCACAGAGGCGTCCAGGATCTCCGCCGCCAGTTTGGCCGGCATCCCCCGGCGGTCTCGCCGCTGCCGGGCGAAGTCCACCAGCCAGCGCAGGCCCAGGGAGAGCCGCCGCTCCGGCCGCACCTCAATAGGCACCTGGTAGGTGGCCCCGCCGACGCGCCGCGGCCGCACCTCCAGCAGGGGCATGACGTTGCCCAGCGCCTTGTCCAGCACCTTGACCGGCTCCTGGCCGGACTTGCTCTTAACCTCGTCCAACGCCGTGTACACGATGCGCTCGGCTAGGCTCTTCTTCCCCCGCTGCATCACCTTGTTGATCAGCCGCTGCACGGTGACGTTGCTGTACAGTGGATCAGGAGCGATGGCTCGCCGCGGCGCCGGTCCCTTTCTGGGCATGGTGCCTCCCCCGCCTTACGCCTTCTTGGGGCGCTTGGCCCCATACTTGGAGCGGCCGCGCCGCCGCTCCACCACCCCGGCCGCGTCCAGCGTGCCGCGGATGATGTGGTAGCGGATGCCGGGGAGATCGCGCACCCGCCCCCCCCGCACCAGCACCACCGAGTGCTCCTGCAGGTTGTGCCCGATGCCAGGGATGTACGCGGTGACCTCCTTCCCCGTGGTCAGCCGCACCCGGGCGATCTTGCGCAGGGCGGAATTGGGCTTCTTCGGGGTAGTGGTCTTCACCTGAATGCACACCCCACGGCGCTGCGGATTCCCGGCCAGGGCCGGGGACTTGGTCCGCGGTGGCGTCCGCTGGCGGCCCAACCGCACCAGCTGCGCAATCGTCGGCATCCTCTCCTCCTTCCACACTCCCGGCGACGGCCCGCCGCCGTACAGACACAAACCCTCCGCCACGGGGGAAGAGGGCGATCACCGCCGCGCGATGTCCGGCGGGGTCCCGCCGGATTATCGCAAGTCTTCTCCGCCGCTATCGAGTCTGCGCCATACGAGGCACCGGAGATGGTACCCTGCGGCGCATCCCAGGCGCTCTCCGGGGGCCTGAGCAGAGGTAACGCGCTGGAGAGCCCCGATTATCGCGCTACGCGCCCGGCGGTGCTGGCGACCCCAGCACGGCGGCCGCGGCTGCGCCCACAGCGATCCCGCACGCGCGGCCCAGCTCCCGCATGGAGTCCACCTCGGCGAGGGGCACCCCCCGCTCCTGGGCGGCGCGGATGACCGGCTCGGTCACCTTCCGGTCGGCGTCGCGCGCCACCAGGACCAGCCGCGCCCGCCCCCCGCGGATCGCCTTAGCCGTCTGGCTGGCGCCGACCGCCCGCGCCTCGGCGGCCCGGATCTGCTCCAGGGGCGAAAGCGTGGCGGCCATCGCTCAACCTCACGAAGGATAGCACCCGCTTCCGGGGATGTCAAAGACCCTGAACACCCCCTCTTGAGGCGGCCTTTCGGGGGTCCCGACGCCGGCCGGACTGCGGGGCGAGCGCCGACACGTCTAAATCCCCCGACACTTGGCTATAACCTCGTGAGAACCCTGGGAGCAGGTTGGGGCAGGAGCTCCCGCTTCCACGCAGGCATCGGGGGTCATCCGGGCCGATGCCGCTCCCCTACGGTGCCCGGGAGGCACGATGGCGAAGACCGCCCGCGCGGCAGGCTCCCCTCTGCAGCGGCGACTCCTCGCGCTGCTGGACGACCACGCCGGAGACCGGGACCAGGTGACGGCAGCCAGCCTGGCCGCGCGGGTTGCCATGCCGGTGGCGGAGGTCGAAGCCGAGCTGGAGAGCCTAGTGCTGCTGGGCAACCTCACCCGCAGCAGCGGCGACGACGGCCAGGTGCGCTACAGCCCGGCCCCGCGGCGCAGGCTCCTGGGGCACATGCTGGTGGACGCCGGCCTGATCAGCGAAGCCCAGCTGCAGGAGGCCCTGGCGGAGCAGCAGCAGACCGGGGAGCGGCTGGGGCGCATTTTGGTCGACCGGGGCTACGTGAGCAAGCAGGCCCTGGGGCAGATGCTCGAGGCGCAGCGCGGCATCCCCTACCTCAACCTCTCCACGTACCCCATCGACGAGAAGCTGGTGCGGGACCTGCCGGAGTGGGTGATCCTGCAGCACAAGGTCGTCCCCGTGGCACGCGTGCGGCAGGAGATCCACCTGGCCATGCAGGACCCCACCGACGTCCTGGCCATCGACACCGTGGCGCGGATGCTCCAGGGACGGGTCCGCCCCTTCCTCACCACCGAGCGCGACTTCGACTGGGCGGTGACCAAGTACCTGGACGTGCGGCGGCGGGTCGGGGAGAGCCTCTCTGCGGTGCCCGAGGAGTCGGACGTCCCGGCGGGGGCTGCGGCAGTGGTTGCCGAGGCGGCCGATGCCCCGCCCGTGGTGCGGGTGCTCAACTCCATCCTGGGGGACGCGGTGCGCATCGGGGCCACGGACATCCACATCGAGCCCGATGCCGATCAGGTCCGGGTGAGGATGCGGGTGGACGGACTGCTGCACGACAAGGCGACCCTGCCCGCGGGCGTGGCCAGCGCAGTGGTCTCCCGCCTGAAGGTCCTGGCCGGCATGGACATCGCCGAGCGGCTACGGCCCCAGGACGGGCGCATCCTGCTGGAGATCGAGCGGAGGCAGTACGATCTGCGCCTGGCCACGGTGGGCACCGCCTTCGGCGAGCGCGCCGCCGTCCGGTTGCTGAACACCCAGCAGGTCCTCCTGGGCCTAGAGCGGCTCGGCCTCTTCCCCCAGCAGCAGGCCGTCCTGGAGCGGCTGCTGGCCCGGCCCCACGGCATGCTCCTGGTCACGGGACCCACGGGCAGCGGCAAGACCACCACCCTCTATGCCGCCCTGCGCCACATCAACGCGCGCACCCGCAACATCATGACCATTGAGGACCCGGTGGAGTACCGCCTCCCCGGGATTACCCAGATCCCGGTGCGGGAGAAGGCCGGGGTTAGCTTCGGCCTGGGGTTGCGGGCCATCCTGCGACAGGACCCCGACGTGGTCATGGTGGGGGAGGTTCGCGACGCGGAGACCGCCACCATCGCCGTCCAGGCCGCCCTCACCGGCCACCTGGTGCTCTCCACGCTGCACACCAGCCACGCCGCCGGCGCCCTGGTGCGCCTGCTGGACATGGGCGTGGAGCCCTACCTGCTGACCTCGTCGGTCCTGGCGGTCGTGGGGCAGCGGCTGCTCCGGATCCTCTGCACCGCCTGCCGGCGGCGGGGCCGGGCGAGCGCCGAGGAGGCGGAGATGCTGCGGGGGCAGGGGGAACACGCGCGCCTCTTCCGGCCGGTGGGCTGTCCCGAGTGCGGCGACGTGGGCTACAAGGGCCGCACCGGCATCTTCGAGATCATGGTCATGACCGACGACCTCCGCGAGCTGGTCCTGCAGCGCCGGCCGGCCAGCGCGCTGCAGGCCACGGCGGTGGCCGCCGGCATGCAGACGCTGCAGGAGTCGGCGCGGCGCAAGGTCCTGGAGGGGATCACCAGCGTCGAGGAGTACCGCCGCCTGATCCTGGCGCAGGCGGGATGATGCCGACCTACGAGTACCTCAGCCGCGACGTGCGGGGCCTGCAGGTCAGAGGGCGGGTGGACGCGGAGGACGCGGCGCGCGCCCGGGCCCGGCTACAGGAGCAGGGCCTCTACGTCACCTCGCTGCGGGCCGCATCCGCCGGCCTGTGGCGTGGCCCCCGTCACCCCCGGCCCGCGGAGGTCGCCCTGATGACGCACCACCTGGCGATGCTGCTGGGAGCGGGCGTGCCCCTCTCCCCGGCCCTGGACACCCTGGCGGAGCAGACGGAGGAGCCGGGGATGCGCAGCGTCCTCTGGGACCTGGCGCGGGACATCAAGGAGGGGAGGAGCCTCTCGGCGGCACTGGGGCGCTACCCGGACCTCTTCCCCGGCCTCTACGTGGGGATCGTCCGCAACGGCGAGCTGAGCGGGCGGCTGGACGAGGCCCTGGACCGGCTGGCCGCCTACCTGGAGCGGGACCAGGAGTTCCGCCGCCGGATGCGGGAGGCGCTGGTCTACCCGGCATTGGTCCTGGCGCTGGCGGCCGTGGTCCTGGCCGTCTTCCTTACCTTCATCGTTCCCGCCTTCGACCGGGTCTACCGCAGCAGCGGAGCGCGCCTCCCCCTGGCGACCCAGGCGCTGATGGCCGGCAGCGCGCTCTTCCGCGGCAACCTCCCCTTGGTCGGCCTGGCCCTGGTAGCGGCCCTGCTGCCGCCCATGCGGAGGATCCTCTGGGGGAGCCTCGCCGCGCCGCTGCAGCGCCTGGTCCTGCGGCTGCCCCAGGCGGCCTCGCTGGCGCAGACCGTCGCCCTCTCCCGGTTCGTCCACGCCCTGGGGGCGATGCTGCGAAGCGGCGTTCCCGTGCTGGCGGCGCTGGAGGTGGCCGGCGAGGCGGTGGGGGCGGCGGACTTTCGGGCCGCCGTGCGCCAACTGGCGGGCCGGGTCAGCGCCGGGCGCCGCCTGGGTGACTCCCTGCGCCAGACGGGGATGTTCCCGCCGATGATCGTGCGCATGGTGGCGCTGGGGGAAGAGTCTGGCCGGCTGGACGAGATGCTGCTGCGCGCCGGCGCGGTCATGGATCGGGAGTTCGAGCTGCGCATGCGCCGTCTCCTCACCTTCCTGGAACCGGCGCTGACCCTGGTGCTGGGCGGCGTCATCGGGGCGCTCCTGCTGGCGCTGTACCTGCCCATCTTTGGCCTGTCCCGGGCGCTGGTGCGCTGACGAGGACCGGAGGGGACCATGCGCGCTCCAGGGGGAGGCGATACCACCGGTGGTGCGGCGGCGCTCTCAGCGCACGACCGGGCAGATTCCTCAGTCTGCAGCCAAGCAGGCCGTCTCAGGGCACGAGCAAACAGCAAGCGCCTGCGGTGAATGTCAAGAGGGATCTTTGAGATCGCAAAGCACGTGTGCA
>JBBIIQ010000149.1:0-5092 GCA_037446405.1 Armatimonadota bacterium
GGGGTCGGGCGTCAAAGGCGGCATAAAGGCGAGGGACCCTCTGGGTGATCGGCAGCTTGGGAGTGTCGTAGGGGCGGGCACCAGCGGCCACCAGCGGTGCGCGTAGCCGAGGGAGCTGGAGGCCCGGGTATCGAACACCCGTAGAAGAGGCCCACGATGCTCGGCTCACCCTTTCACCCACTGGTCGGCGGGTGGTTTGCCGACCGCTTCGGCGAGCCCACTGCGCCGCAGCGGTCGGGGTGGCGGGAGATCGCCTCGGGACGGCACACCCTGATCGCCGCGCCCACCGGGTCGGGCAAGACGCTGGCCGCCTTCCTCTGGGCGATCAACCGGCTGGTGGAGCAGGGGTTGACCGGGGCGCTGCCTGACCGCACCCAGGTGGTCTACGTCTCCCCCCTCAAGGCGCTGGGCAACGACATCGAGAAGAACCTGCAGGAGCCGCTGCGCGGGATCCACCAGCGGGCCGCGGCTGCGGGGCTGGCGCTCCCCGAGCTCCGCATCGCCGTGCGCAGCGGAGACACCCCGGCGCGCGAGCGCGAGCGGATGCGGCGCCGGCCCCCGCACATCCTCATCACCACCCCGGAGTCACTCTTCATCCTGCTCACCGCCGCCGGCAGCCGCGAGTTCCTGCGCACAGCCCAGACGGTGATCGTCGACGAGATCCACGCCGTCGCCGGCGACAAGCGCGGCGCCCACCTGGCTCTGTCGCTGGAGCGGCTGGACGCCCTGGCCGGCCATCCGCTGCAGCGGATCGGGCTGTCCGCCACGCAGAAGCCCATTGAGGAGATCGCTGCGCTGCTGGTGGGCGCCGCCCACCTGCGGCCCGACGGCACCGCGGACTGCGCCGTGGTGGACATGGGCCACCGGCGGGCGCTGGACCTGGCCATCGAGGTCCCCGACCAGCCGCTGGGCCCCATCGCCACCCACGAGCTGTGGCAGGAGGTCTACGACCGCATCGCGGCCCAGGTGCGGGCGCACCGCACCACTCTGGTCTTCGTGCACACGCGCCGCCAGGTGGAGCGGGTGGCCCACCAGCTCAGCGAGCGGCTGGGCCGGGAGAAGGTGGCGGCGCACCACGGGTCGCTCTCCCGGGAGACCCGCCTGGGGGCGGAGCAGCGGTTGAAGGCCGCAGAGGTGCCGGTAGTCGTCGCCACCGCCTCCCTGGAGCTGGGCATCGACATCGGGCACGTGGACCTGGTCTGCCACGTGGGCGCGCCGCGCCTCCTGTCCACGCTGCTGCAGCGGGTCGGCCGGTCGGGCCACGGCCTGGAGGCCACGCCCAAAGGCATCCTCTATCCGCTCACCCGCGACGAGCTGGTACAGTGCGCGGCGGCGGTGCGGGCCGTCCGCGCCGGGGACCTGGACCGCGTCACCATTCCTCACAAGCCCCTGGACATCCTGGCCCAGCAGGTGGTGGCCATCGCCGCCAGCGGCGAGATCGCCGAAGAGGACCTCTGGCAGCTCGTGCGCCGCGCCGCGCCCTACCGCGGCCTCACCCGCGACGAGTTCGAGGCGGTGCTGGAGATGCTCGCTGAGGGGATCGCCACCGGGCGGGGGCGGCGTTCCGCCTACCTGCACCGCGACCGCGTGCATGGCGTCGTGCGCGCCCGCCGCGGCGCCGGTATTGCCGCCATCACCTCGGGCGGGGCCATTCCCGACGTGGCCGACTACGACGTGGTGGAGGAGCCCACGGGAGCGTTCCTGGGCAAGGTGAACGAGGAGTTCGCCCAGGAGTCGATGGGCGGCGACGTCTTCCTCCTGGGCAACCGGGCCTGGCGCATCAAGCGGGTGGAACGGGGGAGGGTGCGCGTGGAGGACGCGCACGGGGCGAAGCCCACCATCCCCTTCTGGCTCGGTGAGGCCCCCGCCCGCTCCGCGGAGCTGTCCCGAGCGGTTGCCGACCTGCGGGCGGAGGTGGCAGCGCGGCTGTCCGACCCGCAGGCCGCCATCGCCTGGCTGCAGGGAGAGACCGGGGTGCCGCGGGCCGGGGCGGAGCAGATTGTGGCCTACCTGGCCACTACCGCGCAGGTGCTGGGCGCCGTGCCCACGCAGCGCACCGTGATCGCCGAGCGCTTCTTCGACGAGGCCGGCGGGATGCAGCTGGTGCTGCACCTGCCCTTCGGCGGGCGGATCACCCGCGCCTGGGGGTTCGCCCTGCGCAAGCGCTTCTGCCTCACCTTCGACTTCGAGCTCCAGGCCGCGGCCACCGACGACGGGATCGTCCTGTCGCTGGGGGAGCAGCACGCCTTCCCCCTGGACAGCGTCTGGAGCTTCGTCCGCCCGGCCACCCTGGAGGAGGACCTGATCCAGGCCGTCCTCCCCTCGCCCCTGTTCGCCAACCGCTGGCGGTGGAATGCCTCGCGCGCCCTGGCCGTGCTGCGCTTCGAGCGGGGCCGCAGGGTGCCCATGCCCCTGCAGCGGATGCGGGCCGACGACCTGCTGGCCGCCGTCTTCCCGGAGCAGGTGGCCTGTCAGGACAACCACGCCGGTCCCATCGTCCCGCCGGACCACCCGCTGGTGAGCGAGACGATCCGCAACTGCCTGCAGGAGGCCATGGATGTGGACGGGCTGCGGGCGGTGCTCCAGGCCATCGAGCGCGGGGAGATCCGCACCCTCTCCGTGGAGACGGCGGCACCGTCGCCGATGTCCCACGAGATCCTGCACGCCAACCCCTACGCCTTCCTGGACGACGCCCCGCTGGAGGAGCGCCGGGCGCGGGCCGTTGCCCTGCGGCGCGCCGATCCGGACCTGGCTGCGGGATGGGGGGCGCTGGACCCGGAGGCCATTGCCCTCGTCCGAGCCCAGGCCTGGCCGGACGTGCGCGATGCGGACGAGCTGCACGACCTCCTGCTCTGCGTGGGCCTGCTGCCGCTGCCGGATGCGGCGGCGTGGGAGGCGTGGGGCGATGCGCTGCGGGTGGCGGGGCGCGCAGCGGTGGCCTCGTGGGAGGGCCCCGACGGCTTGCGCCGGGCGCTGGTGGCGGCGGAACGCCTGCCCATGGTCCGGGCCCTGTTGGGCCCGGTCTCGCTCGATCCGCCCGTAACTGCCCCGCCGGGGGTGCGCGCCTTCGCGGAGGAGGAGGCGGCCGCGGCCGTCGTGCAGGGCTGGCTCGAGGTCCTCGGCCCGGTCACGGCGCATGCGCTTGCCTCCCGTCTCGGCCTGCCGGCCTCCACCGTGCAGAGTGCCCTGTCCGCCCTGGAAGGGCGTGGGGTGGTCCTGCGCGGCCGCTTCACCCCGGAGGCCCCGCCCGAGGAGGCGGAGTGGTGTGAACGGCACCTCCTGGCGCGGATCCACCGCCTGACCCTGGGCCGGCTGCGGAGGGAGATCGAGCCTGTGACCACGGCCGACTTCATCCGCTTCCTCCTGCGCTGGCAGCACCTCGCCCCCGGGACGCATCTGCACGGGCGCGAAGGGCTGGTGGCGGTCATCGGCCAGTTGCAGGGGCTGGAGCTACCCGCGCCTGCCTGGGAGCAGTGGGTGCTCCCCGGGCGGGTCGCCCGCTACGACCCGGCGGACCTGGAGGGCCTCTGCCTCAGCGGTGTGGTGGCCTGGGGCCGGCTCACCCGCAAAGAGCCCGCGGAAGATGGCGAGGGGGATGACCACCGGCCGCGGCGGGCGTGGCAGGCGCCCACCCGTCAGGCGCCCCTGGCCCTGCTGCTGCGCGAGGACCTGCCCCACCTGCTGCCCGCGCCGCCGCGGTGGTCGAAGGCAGAGGGCCTCTCCCGCGAGGCGCGCGATGTGGCCGCCTACCTGGAGCAGCGTGGCGCGTCGTTCCTCACCGACATCGCCCGCGGCACGGGGCGCGTTCCGGCTGCGGTGGAGGACGCGCTGTGGGAGCTGGTGACGCGCGGCCTGGTCACCGGGGACGGGATCGCCGGGCTGCGGGTGCTGCTGCAGCCGGAGGTGAAGCGCCGCGGCCCGCGCCGCCGCCTGCGCGTCCTGCGCGGCGGCCGCATTCCTCCCCGGCTGATGCCGGTGGGGCGCTGGTCGCTGTGGGGGGTGGGGGAGGGTGAGACTCCCTCGCCCGCCGAGCGCACGGAGTTTGTGGCCCGGCAGCTCCTGCGGCGCTACGGCGTGGTCTTCCGCGACCTGCTGGCGCGGGAGACCGTTCTCCCTCCCTGGCGCGCGCTGCTGGAGGTCTACCGGCGCCTGGAGGCCCGCGGCCAGGTGCGCGCCGGGCGGTTCGTCGGCGGCTTCCTCGGGGAGCAGTTCGCCCTGCCCGAAGCCGTGGACGCGCTGCGCACGGTACGCCGCCAGTCCCCATCGGGCGAGCTGGTCCTCGTCAGCAGCGCCGATCCCCTGAACCTCGTCGGCATCCTCCTACCCGGCGGCCGGGTGTCGCCGTACGCCAACCAGCTCATCGCCTACCGGGACGGCGTCCCGGTCGAGGTAGGGTCGCTGGGAGCCCTCAGGAGCCGGCTCCAGGCACTGCAGGCATCCCAGGGCCGGTAGCTGCGGACGGTCGGATTGGTCATTTGATGCACGAGGCGTCTTCGTGCGGATGTTCGATCCAGGTTACTGAGATCTCCAACGCAGGGGACCCCGGTCGGCAGGCAGAACACTCAGAGCGATCCATGCGCGGGACTGCGTTCCTCCTGCTCATCCTCCTGATTGTTCTGGCTCCACCCGCGGTCGCCCAGCGAGGAGCGGCTGCCGTCCCCGGGACGGCCGCCCCGCTGCGGCTCGTGCTCGACAACGGGCTCACCCTCATCGTCCAGGAGAACCACGCCACCGAGATCGTCACGCTGCAGGCCTGGGTGCAGGTCGGCTCGCGCGACGAGAGCGATGCGACCAACGGCGCCGCCCACTTCGTGGAGCACATGCTGTTCAAGGGGACGCGCCGCCGCCGCGTGGGGCAGATCGACCGGGAGGTGGAGGCGCTGGGGGGCATCCTCAACGCCTCCACCTGGTTCGACTACACCCAGTACTACATCGTCGCCGCCAGCCGCTACTTCGACCGCGTCCTGGATATCCAGGCCGATGCGCTGATGCACTCCACCTTCGACCCCCAGGAGGTGGAGCGGGAGCGGCTGGTGGTCCTGGAGGAGCTGAGGCGGCGCGACGACTCCCCCTCCGCCCGCACCTTCGACGC
>JBBIIQ010000150.1:0-5082 GCA_037446405.1 Armatimonadota bacterium
CCGGCCGAGGGCGGTCCCCCAGGGCCACGGCCAGCATGACCAGGAGGAACACCCACCAGTCTAGACTGTACCGGTAGCCGAACTGCACCCACCCCACGGAGAAGTAGACGAGCATCGGCAGGGCCATGGAGAGCAGGAGCGCGCCCCAACCGTACCATCCCGCGCGGCTCTGCGGGAAGAGCAGGCGCACGGCGAGGGGGCTGGTGAGGAGCAGGGACATCCCCCACGGTGACGGCCGCAGGTAGGGCGGCCCGGGGAGGAGGTCGGGCGGGCGCAGGAGCATGGCGTAGAGGTGCTCGGGGATGTAGCGCAGGTTGAAGAACCCCCACCGCGCCACGGCTTCCGCGTTGGGCGCGGCCATGGACAGGATGCCGTAGCCGGTCTGCAGGGGATCGCCGAACCGCAGGATGTTGTAGGCCAGGTAGACCAGCGCTCCCACGGCGTTTGCCACCAGGAAGGTCAGCACCGCCTCCACCCGGCGGTGTCGCCGCCAGATGAGCAGCCCAAGCGCTGGCACGGCCAGCAGGACGGTGACGCGGGTCAGCCATCCCCCCACCGCCACGGCGCCCAGGACGAGGGGACGCGCGCCGCCGGCCAGTTCCCAGGCCAGAACCGCCGTGGCCAGCACGACGACCTCCTGGGCGAAAAACCACGTGGTGCCGATGGCGGCCGCCGGCCAGAGAACGCTGCCAAACGCCATGGCCGCGCCGCAGAAGAGGCGGACCGCTGGCGGGACGCCCATCCGCCGCAGGGCGGCAACGAAGACGGCGACGGCCAGCGCAGCGACCGCCTGCCCGAAGCGGCCCTGGTCCGTCGCTTCCCCCCACAGGGCCACCGCAGGGAGGAGCAGGAGGGCTGGCACCGGCGGGAACGGCGCGTACGTCCGCCCGCGGAAGTGAATGACGTCGTGGTAGTAGGCGGGGACGCCGGGCAGGTCCACGCGCCCCTGCAGGAAGCCCCGGGCCATGTATACGAAGTGGCGGTAGGTCTGGTTGGTGTGCGGCGCGGTGGCCAGGTAGACCGCAAGCACCACGATGAAGACGGCAGTGGGCTCCGGCCACCAGCGCCTCGCGGCAGGCGGCATAGGTCCTCTCGCCGGCGGGAGATTCGACGGGAACTCGCTGAAGTCCCGCCGCGCAAGGCCCCCCTGAAAGACACGGTCCGGCTGCCGTTATGAGATACGGGACGGCAGAGGCTCTTGGGATCGGAGACGCTGATGCGGGGGGATTGGCGCTTGCACGCGGGGCTCGCCCAGGGAGGTTCCATCCGCGCGCGCCTCCTCCATGCGCGCCTCTCCCCTGCAGGCTTCACCCTCGTGGAGGTCCTGGTGGCCCTGACGCTCCTGGCGACGGTGGTCCTGCTGGTGACGCGCGCCTTCCTGACGGTGCTCACCGTGGCCGGATGGGGCGGCCGGATGACGGTGGCCTCAGCCCTGGCGGCGCGCCAGCTGGAAGCGATCCGCTCGCGGGTGGAGGCACAGCCCGACCGGGTGAGCTGGCGGGGGGCCTTCTGCGAGGTGGCCGCGCAGCCGCCGACGACGCTTGCGCCGCCCTACGCCGCCTACAGCTACCGGGTGCTGCTGAACGAGCAGGCGGTGGCCGCGGCGGCGGGGCAGGAGGACCTGCTGCTTCCCTGCTGGTCGGTCGAGTGGCCGCGGGCCGGCTGCGATGCACAGCCGGCGTACGCGCCCGACTGCGCCACAGACGCCAGCGCCGCGCAGGACGACCGGTTGCGCTGGGTGACCGTGGAGGTGTTCTTCCGGGACGGCGGTCGGCCGGCCGCGAGCGTGACGTCGGCGATCATCAGAGGAGCGTGGCACCGGGAGTAGCGGGGCGGGGTCTGCCGGGCGGAGGAGCGCCAAGCGATGGAGCAGGGGAGTGGCCACCGCAGGCGGGGAGGGGAGCCGGGAGTGGCGCTGGCCAGCGCCATGGTCGCCGTCTTCCTCCTCACGGTGGTGGTGGCGGCCCTGGTGCTGGCGGCCATGGGAGAGACGGTCCACGCCCTCGACCAGAGCCGCGGCAGCCAGGCCCTGTACTTGGCGGAGGCGGGCGCGTACCGCGCGCTGGCCGAGCTGCGCCGTCGCCTCGTTGCGGACCTCGACGCCGCCCTCCGCTTTGCCGACCCGGCGCTCCTGCGGGGCTACTGTGCCGCCAATCAGGGCTGGAAGGTCATCGCCGCCTTCGGAGGGGCTGGGTGGGTGGACGGGGATGCCGTTGCCCCGGGGACCCGGCGGGCCTACCTGGACGTGGGTACGGCCGCCGCACCCGTCCAGGTGCGGGCTCCGGGCGACGGGCTGCTGGGCTCCTTCTATGCCAGAATCTACGTCCGCCCCGCAGCCAACGGCGCCCCTCCCGCCGCCAACACCTGCGCCTCCAGCGGAGAGGAGACGTACCGGATGTGGTTCGACTACTTCATCGTGGCCACGGGCGCTAGGGGCAACGCCGCCCGCACCGTCTGCTTGAAGAACCCGGGGAACCTGGCGGGCTGCGGCGCCTGGTTGAGCAGCGGTACCCCGGGGTCTGCGGCCTTCGACACGCCACCGCCGACCGACGGGTTCCAGGTGCTGATCGTCGCCGCTCCCCCTGCCGAAGGGACGCCCGGGGGCGGGAGATACACCGCCCCGCGCTCCCCCCGGCTCTCCCCCGACGCGCTCTACGACCGCCCGCTGTGGGAAGAGCTGGCGGGCTGGTAGGCGGCCGGCGTCTGTGCTGCAGGGCTTCGAGCGGCGGCAGGACCGGGGGACCGAGGACGCAGGCGGCTTCTCGCTGGTGGAGAGTGCCGTCGCCCTGGCGGTCCTGGGCCTGGCCCTGGCCCTGGCGCTGTCCGGGCGCGGCCTGGTCCACAACCGCCGGCTGGCCGGAGCGGCGCGTGTTCTGGGGACGGAGGTCCGCTGGGTGGAGCAGCGGGCGCGGGCGGAACGCCGCTGCTGGCGGGTGGTGTTCAACACGGTGGGGGAGAGCTATGCGATCCAGTACCTGGTCGCGGGAACATGGACGCCCTCCGGCGGGTGCCGGGGGACCTGGGCGGAGTACACCTCGGCGCCTCGGCGCCTCCCCGCCGGCGTGGATCTTCTCAGCACCACCTTCGGCGCAGGCATCCTAACCGTTTCTCCCTTCGGCCATCCCAACGCCGGGACAATCCTGCTGCGCAGCCCTACGGGCGAGCAGCGCCGTGTCGCGGTGAACGTGGGCGGTCGGGTAACGATCACGCCGTAGCGCTGCGCGCCCGGGGTGGGGCCGAGCAGGGCCCGCAGCGTCTAGAGCAGCCGGGCACAGGGTAGGATGCTCAGTGCGGCCCTCTTCCTGGAGGGATGCGCGCTGAGCGCCCCACGGGCGTCGCGGGGCCCGCAGGGCTTTTGCCTTGGCTGTCGAATTACCTAGAGTTACAACAGACCGGAAAGGCGGTCGCCATATGGGCTTCTTCAAACCCTCTCCGACCCTGGTGGGACTGGACATCGGCAGCGACCGGCTGAAGGTCGTGGAATTGACCCGCACCGGGCGGACCTACCACCTGGCCCGCATGGCCAGCGCCCCCTCGCCCGCCGCGGCATTCCGTGACGGGGTTCCCGCCGCCCCCGACCAGGTCGGCGCCCAGATCCGGGCGCTCGTAGACAAGGCGGGCATCCGCACCGACCGCGTCGTCGTCGGCGCCGGGGGGCAGAACGTTACGGTGCGCGAGGTCCGCGTCCCCCCTATGACGTCTCAGGAGCTGACCGCGGCGGTGCGCTACGAGGCGGAGCGCTACCTCCCCTACAATGTGCAGGATGTGCACATGGACTATCAGGTCATGGGGGAGAGCAGCGAGGACGGCCGTAAGATGCTGGACGTGATCGTGGTGGCCACCCGCCGCGACGTGGTGCAGCGCCTGGTGGAGACCGTGGAGGCGGCGCGCCTTACCCCGGTGATCATGGATGTGGAATCCTTCGCCCTCTTTCGCTCGCTGGCCGCCAACGGCGCGGAGGCGCGGACGATGGTCTACATCGACCTGGGGGCGGAGGCCTCGGACATCGTCATCAGCGAGGGCAAGCGCCTGCGCCTGACGCGCAACATCCCTGTGGGCGGGAACACGCTGATTCACGCCCTGCAGGAGACCTTGAGCGTGGATGCAGCCACGGCCAAGACCATGCTGGAGGAGCGCGCGGAGATCCTGGACGAGAACGTCATCCCCGACGACCTCACCGTGCAGCGCATCCACGACACCATCGCCCCCCAGATCGGAGACCTGGTCACGGAGATCCGCCGCTCCCTGGACTACTACCAGACGCGCGCCCGCGCCGCCGTGGTCTCACAGATCATCCTCACCGGGGGGCTGGCCCGCCTGCGCAACCTCAGCCGCGTGCTGGCCGCGGAGCTGGGCGTGCCCGTGGAGATCGGCAATCCCTTCGCCGGCCTCCAGGTGAACAGCGCGGTCTTTCCCCCGGACGTGCTGGCGGCCATGGGGCCCATCATGTCGGTCGCGGTGGGGCTGGCGTTACGAGGAGGGGAGGAAGCGTGATCCGTATCAACCTGCTGCCCCGGGCGCCGCGGCGGCGCATCAGCGGGCGGCCGCTGCTGGAGATCGGGGTCCCGCTGGTCGTGCTGGTCGCCGTGGTCATCTCCTACCTGGGCCTGCAGGCCTCGGTCGCCACCATCGACCGGAGGATCAAGGAGACGGAGGCGGAGATTGCCCGCCTGCAGCCCCAGGTGCAGGCGGTGGAGGAGCTGAAGCGGCGGATCGAGGAGGCGCGGCGGAAGGAAGACCTCCTGGCCCAGCTGCTGGCCACACAGCTCCCCGCCTCGGCCATCCTCACCAACATCCGGGTGCTCATCCCGCGCGATGTCTGGCTGACCACGCTCACCGTGCCCGACACCCGCACCTTCTCCCTGGAGGGGTACGGCATGAGCTACGTGGCCGTCGCCCGGTTGATGGACAACCTGGAGAGCGCCGGGATCTTTGAAGGGCTGGACCTGACCACGGCGGAGCGCGACCGCATCGGCACCACCCCGGTGGTCAAGTTCTCGGTGAACGGCCGTCTGGTCCGCCCCAGTGAAGTGCCGGAGGGTCGCCCATGAAATTCAGCGGGAGAGAACGTCTCCTCCTCAG
>JBBIIQ010000151.1:0-5052 GCA_037446405.1 Armatimonadota bacterium
CCATGGCCTGCACCACCGCGTCGGTGACCTCGCTGAGGAAGGGGCGCTCCAACCCCACTCGCCGGCCGTAGCGCACGGCGCGGCGGATGATCATCCGCAGGACGTAGGCCCGCCCCTCGTTGCCCGGCATCACCCCGTCGGCGATGAGGAAGGCGGCGGCACGGGCGTGGTCGGCGATGACGCGGTAGGCGACGATGGCCTCCCGCATCTCCTCCGCGGAGTGGTCCAGCAGCGCCCGGATGCGGGCCAGCAGCGGGGCGAACAGGTCGGTGTCGAAGTTGCTGTACCGCTGCTGCAGGACGGCCGCCACCCGCTCCAGCCCCATCCCTGTGTCCACCCCCGGCCGGGGCAGCGGCGTGCGCCGGCCGTCCGCCGTCTGGTCGTATTGCATGAAGACCAGGTTCCAGATCTCCAGCCAGCGGCCGCAGTCGTTGTCCAGGGCCACGCTGCAGTCGGCGCGGCCGCAGGTGCAGTACGCCGGTCCCCAATCGTAGTGCAGCTCACTGGTAGGCCCCACCGGCCCCACATCGCCCATCATCCAGAAGTTGGTCTTCTCCCCCATGCGGAAGATGCGCTCCGGCGGGATGCCCAGCTCCCGCCAGGCCTGCAGCGCCTCCTCGTCGCTCTGGAAGACGGTGAAGTACAGCCGCTCCGCGGGCAGGCCGTACACCTGCGTGACCAGCTCCCAGGCGTAACGGATCGCCTCCCGCTTGAAGTAGGCGCCGAAGGCGAAGTTGCCGCACATGAGAAAGAAGGTGTGGTGCCGCGGGCTGGGCCCCACCGTCTCCAGGTCGTTGTGATGGCCGGAGACGCGCAGGCACTTCTGCACCGTCACCGCCCGATCGTACGGCCGCTGCTCCAGCCCCAGGAAGACGTTCTTGAACTGCACCATCCCGGCGTTGGTGAACAGCAGCGTGGGGTCCCCGGCGGGCACCAGGGAGGAACTGGGCACGACGGCGTGCCCCCGCTGGGCGAAGAACTGCAGGAATGTCTCCCGGATGCGCGTCCAGGGCCAGGCTGTCTCCGTCATCGCACTCACCCCAAGAAAAAACCTCTCATCCTGAGGGACGAGAGGCGCGCCCGCGGTACCACCCCGCTTCCGGGCCCTGTGGCGGCCCGGCACTCCTACTCGCGCTCACGGGCGAAGCCCGGCGGACTTGTCCCTGCGGGACCCGTGCGGATCCCGGCGGCTGCAGCACTCACACTATAGCCCGATTCTTCCCCCTGTCACAAACCCCGGCGCCGGGGTGTCAGGAGGACACCTCCGCCTCCGCCAGCAGCCCTGCCACGTCGGCGAGGGCTCCGTCGAGGCGCTCCACCCCCGCGGTGATCTGCTCCGGCGTGATGACCAGGGGAGGGGCGAGGCGCAGCACCGTGGGGTTGTTCAGGGAGAAGTAGACGATCAGGCCCCGGCCCAGCGACCAGGCCGCCACCATCAGGGCCACATCCGCGTTCTCCAGCTCCACGCCCACCAGCAGGCCCTTCCCCCGCACGTCGCGGACGAGCCGCGGGTAGCGCTGCTGCACGCGGCGCAGGGCGGCCAGCAGCAGGTCCCCCAGCTCCACAGCGCGGGGAAGCAGCCCCTCCTCCAGGATGGTCTGGATGGTGGCCACGCCCGCGGCGCAGGCCGCCTGGTTCCCCCCCATGGTGGAGGAGTGGAGGAATGGGTCGGCCGCCATCTTTTCCCAGAGCGACGGGCGGGCGATGAACGCGCCCAGGGGCATCACCCCGCCGCCCAGCCCCTTGGCCACGGTGAGGACGTCGGGGGTGACCCCCGCGTGCTCGCAGGCGAACATGCGGCCCGTGCGCCCCATCCCCGTCTGCACCTCGTCCACCATGAGCAGGATGCCGCGGCGGTCGCAGATCTCCCGCACCTGTGGCAGGTAGTCGGGGGGAGGGATGATTACCCCGGCCTCCCCCTGGATGGGCTCGACCAGGAACGCCGCCGTCTGGTCGTCGATGGCCGCCTCCAGCGCCGCCGCATCGCCGAAGGGCACGTGCTTGAAGCCCGGGACCAGGGGCTGGAACGGCTGGCGGTATTTCTCCCGCCCGCTGGCCGACAGCGCCCCCAGGGTCTTGCCGTGGAAGGCTCCCTCGGTGGCGATGATCCCCGGCCTGCCCGTGGCCAGCCGCGCCAGCTTGATCGCCCCCTCGTTGGCCTCGGTGCCGCTGTGGCAGAAGAAGCTGTACTGCAGGTCGCCCGGGGTGACCTCGGCCAGCAGCGCCGCCAGGTCCGCCTCCGGCGGCCGGGCCATGGCCCGCACCGAAGCCGGCATGCGCCGCATCTGGGCGATGACCGCCTGCACCACCCGGGGATGACGGTGCCCGAGGATGAAGACTGCCGGTCCCCCGGAGAAGTCCAGGTACTCCTTCCCCTCGATGTCCCAGACGACCGCCCCCTCCGCCTCCCACTCCACCGTCTCCCCGCCCAGGCGGAAGAGCTTCACCAGCCCCGGGTTGACGAACCGGGCGTACTTGTGGAAGGTCTCCTCGACGATGCGCCGCCGCTGCTGGGGGTCGGGGGGAATCATCGCCGGCCTCACGTCACCCGCCCGTGGGGGCCACCGACTCTTCGGTCTCCAGCAGCTCGCGCGCGCGGCGGATGATCTCCCGCGTCTCCTTGTACCCGATGCGCGCCACCGCCTCGTCCAGGGAGACCCACTCGCAGGCGATGAAGCCTTCCTCCCGCTGCGGGGCCGGCTCCTCCCCGCCGAGGAACTCCATCAGGTAATAGTGCACGGTCTTGTCGTAGTAGGTGTCCTCGGAGCGCCAGAAGAAGAAGTAGCGTTCCTGCCCCAGGTCGCCGACGACACGGAGGTTGGAAAGGCGGGCTTCCTCCTGCACCTCCCGGCGGGCCACCGCTTCCGGAGTCTCCCCCGCCTCAATGGTGCCCTTGGGCAGCATCCACTTGCCCCCCTGGTGCTGCAGCAGCAGGATCTGCGGGCCTGCCGGGGTGCGGCGGAAGACCACGCCGCCGGCGCTGCGGGCGCGCTTCACCGGTTTGCCTGCTCTCCGTCGTGCCATGGACGCTCCCGCTGGCGACCGTCCGGCGCGACACCGCCCCGTCAGCCGCCGAGGGCCTGTCGCACCAGCCGGCTGACCATGGCGCCTTCCGCCCGGCGCCGCACCCGGGGCATGACGGCGGCCATGACGCGGCCGACCTCCGCCAGGGAGGTGGCCCCCAACTCGGCGACGACCTCGGCGACGATCCGCCGCAGCTCCTCCTCCGACAGCGGCGCGGGCAGGTACTGGGTGAGCACGGCCATCTCCAGCGCCTCCCGGCGGGAGAGGTCCTCCCGCCCGCCGCGCTCGAAGGCCTCGATCGCCTCCCGCCGGCGCTTCACCTCGCTCAGGAGGATGTCCTGAATCTCCTCGTCACTCAGCGGCCGCTGCCTGGCGATCTCCGCGTCCTTGATGGCGGCGCGGGCGAGCCGGATGGTGGAGACGCGCACGGCGTCGCCGGCCCGCAGGGCCTGCCGGAGGTCTGCTTCCAACCGCTCCCCGAGACCCACCTAGCGGCCGCGCTTGCGCCGCGCCAGCTTCCGCCGCCGCTTGGCGCTGGGCTTCTCGTAGTGCTCGTGGCGCTTGGCCTCCGAGAGGATGCCCGACCGCTTCACCTGGCGCTTGAAGCGCCGCAGCGCGCTGTCCAGACTCTCGTCCTTGCCCACGCGGACCTCTGCCACGCCCCCACCTACTTTCTCGATTCGGCCGGCCACAACGACCTCCGCCCGCGCGCCGCCTGCCGCGCGCCGGCAGGCCGGCTGCCCCGTCTCCCGCCGCGCGCGCTGCTCCCGTCCGGACCGGCGGCTCCGAAGGGTTCGGGAGGATGTGGTCAAGCCACACCGCACCGGGAGACGGAGCAGCGATGGCCGATCGCAAACTACCACATTATGATACACCACGGGCCCTCACTGCGGAGGCGCATGTGCCCGCGCGCCGCAGCGCTTATTCCCAGCGCCGCGTGTCGAGGAGCGGCGGGGCGTCTGCCGGCAGGACGCCCGGCGCCAGGACCTCCACCTCCACGCGCAGGTTGACCGCCTGGCGCAGCTGGGCCGCCACCGCCGCTTCCTCGATCGCGGCGCCAGCAGACGGCTCCACCCGGGCTACCAGCCGGTCCCGGTGCCCCTCCCGCGAGACCACCAGCTGGTAGCGCCCGACCTCGGGGATGCGGGACATCGCCCGGCGCACCTCTTCGGGGTGGACGAACATGCCGCGGACCTTCACCGCCTCCCCCACCCGGCCCACCAGCCGCGTCAGGCGGGGGCTGCCCCGGCCGCAGGGGCAGGGCGACAGGTCCAGCGCGGAGAGATCTCCCGTGGCCAGCCGCAGCAGGGGGTAGACCTCGCTGAGAAAGGTGACCACCACCTCGCCTACGGCGCCCGGCGCCTGTGGAGTGCCGCGCTCGGGGTCCACGATCTCCACAAAGACGCGGGAGGAGAGGTGCAGACCGCTGTGCTCCCCGCACTCGTAGGCGATCAGCCCCACGTCGGCGGTGGCATACCCCTGGAAGACGCGGATGCCCCGGGCCTGCAGGTCGCGGCGCAGCGCGTCGGGGAGCATCTCCCCGGAGACGAAGGCCACGGCGAACGGCGACGGCCCGTCCACCTTCTCCAGGAGCGCGGCCAGGAAGGAGGGCGTGCCAATGTACCCGCGGATGCGCAGGTCGCGGGCGGTGCGCGCCTGCACCTCGCTGTTGCCCACCCCGCCGGGGATGACCACGCACCCCAGAGCCGCCAGCGCCCGGTCGAACATGTGGCCCGCGGGGGTGAGGTGGTAGGCGAAGGTGTTCAGCACCAGGTCGCCGCGGCGGAACCCCGCGGCGTGCAGCGCCGGCGCAAACCCCCAGTAGTCCTCGCCCCGGCCGGCAGGATCGTAGATCGGCCCCGGGGAGACGAAGATGTGGCTCAGCTCCTCCGGGGGGACCGCCACCCACCCGGCGAAAGGTGGGTCGGCCGCCTGCAGGGCGGGCAGTTCGGCCTTGCGCAGCAGCGGCAGGCGGGCGAGGTCCGCCGGCCAGCGCAGGGCGGCCAGCGGGCGCCCGGCGGCGGCCAC
>JBBIIQ010000152.1:0-5049 GCA_037446405.1 Armatimonadota bacterium
CGGTCGTCACCACCGCCTCCCCGACAGGGATGGGCCCCTGGCGCACCGCTTCCCGCTCGATCTCCTCGCCGCCCTGCCGCTTGATCGCCCCCGCCACCCCGCCCCCCATCCACAGGTGCGTGTTGGCCGCATTGACGATGGCGTCCACGGCCAGGGTGGTAATGTCCACCTCGGCCACGCGGATGACGGTGTGGTCGATGCGCGTCTGCGTCTAGTCCTGCTCCCTCCACCAGTCCGGCGAGACGTCCCGCTCCCGCCGCACCTTCTTCACGGTCGGCTGGCCGCCGGCCTTCTCCTTAGCCACCCGGGCACGCAGGCTCTCGTACTCCCGCAAATCGGTGAGGACCTTCAGCGTGTTCCAGACCGTCTCCTCGATCTGCTCGCCGTTCTTCAGCACCAGCTGCACCAGGGGCTCGATCACCCGCTTGTCCCGCATCCGCCCCAGGATCTTCACGGCCAGCCGCTTGACGTCCACGTCCTCGTCTTCCAGGGAGGTGATCAGCTGGTCCATGGCCCCCTCGCCGAAGAGCGAGAAGAGCGCCTTCAGGGCAAAGCGCCGCACCTTGGGCGAGGGGTTCTCCAGGGCCGTGCGCAGCTGCTCCACCAGCGTGTCCCGCGGGCGCCCTACAAAGGCCTCCACCACGCTTTTGGGGAGGAAGATCTCCCGGTCCCCGTGGTGCGCCTCAGGGTGCTCCACCACGCCCCGCTCCTCCAGGCGCGCCAGCGTAGAGACCACCGCGTCCTGCATGGGCGGGTCGGTGAGGAACAGCTCTACCAGCGGCCCGACGACGCGCCGGTCCCCCACCCGTCCCAGCACCGAGACCGCCGTCAGCTGGACGAACTGGTTCTCCTGGCCCAGCATCTCCAGCAGGGGCTCCACGGCCTTGGGCCCCATCTCCACCAGGATCTTCCAGACCTGGTTGCCGATGCGCCGCCGCATGCCCCGGTCCTCCAGAGCGCCCAGCAGCGGCTTGACCGCGTCCGGACCGATGCGGGCCAGGGCCTCGGTGGCGGCGTTGACCAGGGAGCGCTCCCGCCGCGTGAGGACGCGGATGAGCATCTCCACCGCTCCCCGGTCCCGCACGTCCCGCAGGCCGTTCACCGCCTGCAGGACCACCTGCTCGGAGCGGTCGGTGAGCGCGGTGCGCAGGGCGGCCGTGGCCTCTGCGCCGCCGATGCGGCGCAGGGCGGCCACGGCGCTCTTGCGCACGTACTCGTCGGGATCCTGGAGCGCCTCCGCCAGCGCGGGCACCCCGCGCTCGTCCTGCAGGCGGCCCAGATGGTGGGCCGCGTCGCTGCGCACCGTGACATCGGCGCTCTTCAGCGCCCGGATGTACCGCTGGATGTCGTCGCCCGTCTCGACCATCAAGGTCTCCTGGTGGTGGCTACCTGGAACATTCTGGACGTGAAAACCCTATTCCTGTTATACTACGGCCAAACAGTGGCGCCAAAACGCACATTTCTTCGGAGGTGAGAGCGCCGCGGTGGGCCATACCAACATCAACGGACCTCGCCCGCCTGCACGATTTGCCCACGCCAGCGAACGGGAGTTCGCCAGACTCCTGGACTTTTACGCCATCCGCTGGGAATATGAGCCGCGCTCCTTCCCCCTGGAACGGGACGGCAACGGACGCGTGGTCGAGAGCTTCAGCCCCGACTTCTACCTGCCGGACCTGGACCTGTACATCGAGCTGACCACGCTCAAGCAGAGCCTGGTCACCCGGAAGAACCGCAAGGTGCGGCGCCTGCGGGAGCTCTATCCCGACGTTCGGCTGATGGTACTCTACGCGCGGGATTTTCGCAAACTCCTGGCCAAGTACGGGCTCCCGCCGCTATCCTCCTCGGAGGCGAGCTAGGCGGTGGCCTCTCTGCCCGCCCTCCGGACGGATGCCGCCCTGGGGGAGGTCCTGCTGACCGAGGAGCAGATCCGCACCCGGGTGGCGGAGCTGGCCGCGGAGATCAGCCAGGACTACGCAGGCAAGGACCTCGTTCTGGTCACGGTGCTGAAAGGGGGCGTCTTCTTCCTCGCCGACCTCAGCCGGGCGCTGGAGATCCCCGCGGCCATCGACTTCATGGCGATCAGCAGCTACACGGCGGAGAGCCCCTCGGGCGTGGCCCGCCTGCTCAAGGACCTGGACGAGGAGATCACCGGCCGCCACGTCCTGCTGGTGGAGGACATCATCGACACCGGGCTCACCGCCGCCTACCTGCTGCGCGTACTGCAGACGCGCAACCCGGCCAGCCTGGCCATCTGCACCCTGCTGGACAAGACCGCACGGCGCATCGTGCCCACGCTGCCCATCCGCTACCGCGGCTTCGAGATCCCCGACGTCTTCGTGGTGGGCTACGGGCTGGACTACCGGCAGCGCTACCGCCACCTGCCTTACATCGCTGTGCTCAAGGACGGGCCGGAGGCGTCTCTGCCGTCGCTGCGGTGAGGACCGCGGGCTATCGCCCCAGGGCGGCCAGCATCTCCGCCACGCGGGTGAACTTCACCCGCGGGCGGCCGGCCGCCCGTCCGCGCCGCACCTCCAGCTCGTTGAGCCGCTGCCAGTCCCTCCAGGAGAAGTAGGCGGGCTGGCGTTCACGGACCAGCGCCTCCGCCGCCGCAGGGTCCGGTTCCAGCGGCGAGAGGATCCTGCCCGCCGCCAGATCTTCCAGCATGTGCGCCACCGTCTCGGCGGCATCGGGCTTGTTGGTGCCGATGACGCCGGTGGGCCCCCGCTTGATCCACCCGGCGGTGTAGAGGCCGGGAATCGGCTCCCGGCTCCCGGGGTCGAGCACCCGCCCCCGCTCGTTGAGGATGACGCCCCAGTCCTCGTTGAAGGGCACGCCTGGCAGCGGCACCCCCCGGTAGCCCACGGAGCGAAAGACCAATCCTACAGGCAGTTCCTCGAACCGGTCGGTGGGCCGGGCCACCAGCGTCCCCGCGGGGGTCGCCTCCAGCCGGTTGCGCACCAGGCGCATACGGGCTACCCGCCCGTCGCCGGCCAGCAGGGCCACCGGGGAGACGAGGAAACGGACGACCAGCCTCCGCGGCCTCCGGCTTGGGCTGCGGGCGGCCAGCTCCTGGAGGATCTCCACCTTGCGCAGCGTCGTGCGGTCCTGGGTGCGGTCCAGTTCCGCCCGGGTGACCTCGTCCAGTGCCACCTCCTCGGGGAGGGCCGTCACGTCCGCGCCGGGCAGGTCGGCCAGCTCGCGGATCTCCGGGTTGGTGAACGCCGCCTGCGCCGGACCACGGCGGCCCAGCAGGTGGACCTCGCGCACCCGGCTCTCCCGCAGCGCCTCCAGCGCGTAGTCGGCGATGTCGGTGCGGGCCAGCTCCTCTGGAGAGCGCAGCAGGATGCGGGTGACGTCCACGGCCACGTTGCCCACGCCCACCACAGCGGCGCCCTCGGCGGAGAGGTCGAAATGGTGGTGCACGTAGTCCGGGTGCCCGTTGTACCAGGCGACGAACTCCGTGGCCGGGTAGCTTCCCGGCAGGTCCTCACCAGGGATGTTCAGGCGGCGGTCGGTCTGGGCGCCGGTGCAGAAGAGGATCTGGTGGTAGTGGGTCCGCAGCTCCCCCAGCCCCACGTGCCGGCCGAACTCCACGTTGCCGAAGAAGCGGAAACGGGGGTGTGCGGCGGTCCTGTCGTAGACGGCCGTCACCGACTTGATCTTCTGGTGGTCGGGGGCCACGCCGTAACGGACCAGGCCGTAGGGGGTGGGCAGGCGGTCGAAGAGGTCGACGGCGGCCACCACCGCCGGCTGCCCCAGCAGGTGCTCGGCGGCGTAGAATCCGGTGGGTCCCGCGCCGATGATGGCCACCCGCAGGGGGTGCGCGTCGCTGCCGGGGCGGTCCATGCGTCTCCTTCGCCCCCGCCTTAGGCGCGCCCCTCGCTGATCTGCATCTGCAGCGTCTCGACCTCCCCCAGGTATTCGTCCCGCTGCGCCTTGACCACGTCCCCGATGGAGACTATGCCCACCAGACGGCCGGCCGCCACCACCGGGAGGTGCCGGATGCGCCGCTCCGTCATGGTGTGCGCCACCGCCCGCAGGTCGTCCTCCGGGGACCCGGTGATGACGTCGCGGGTCATCAGGTCCTCCACGGCACGGTCGAAGAGACGTTCGTCGCGCACGGCGGCGCGGACGATGTCCCGTTCCGAGATGATGCCCACGGGACGGTCCTCCTCGTCCACCACCACCAGCGCGCCGATGTTGTGCGTCGCCAGCGTGGCCAGCGCTTCCCGCACCGTGCGCCGCGGGCGGATGGTGAAGACGTGCCCGCCCTTGCGGGCCAGGACGTGGGCGATGTTCATGGCCCCTCCCTCCCTGCCGTTGCCGATCACGCTGATCATACCGCGGTCCCCCGGGCGCCGCACGGGGGACCAGGGTGTATCCTTAAGGGCGTGAGGGCCGATGAGTAGCGAAGCCACCGTCTCTCCCCCGGGACGGCACGTCCGTCCCAACTTCATCACGGAGATCATCGATGCGGACCTGCGGCAGGGCCGGTACGCGAAGGTGGTCACCCGCTTCCCCCCCGAGCCCAACGGCTACCTGCACATCGGGCACGCCAAGTCCATCTGCCTGAACTTCGGCCTGGCCCTGGACTACGGGGGAGAGTGCAACCTGCGCTTCGACGACACCAACCCCGAGACCGAATCCCTGGAGTACGTGGAGGCGGCCAAGCGGGACGTGCAGTGGCTGGGCTTCCAGTGGACGCGCGAGCTGTATGCCTCCGACTACTTCGAGCAGCTCTACCAGTGCGCGGAGCAGCTAATCCGGGACGGCAAGGCCTACGTGGACAGCCTCTCCGACGAGGAGATCAGCGCCTACCGGGGGACGGTGACGCAGCCGGGGAAGCCCAGTCCCTACCGGGAGCGCAGCGTGGAGGAGAACCTGGACCTCTTCCGGCGCATGCGCGCGGGCGAATTCCCCAGCGGGGCGCACGTCCTGCGGGCGAAGATCGACCTGGCCAGCCGCAATATGAAGCTGCGCGACCCCGTGCTCTACCGCATCGTGCACGCGGCGCACTACCGCACCGGGACCGCCTGGTGCCTCTACCCT
>JBBIIQ010000153.1:0-5047 GCA_037446405.1 Armatimonadota bacterium
CGCCGCATCTGGGCAACGCGCGGCAGGACCCGCGCGCTCGGGCCGGAGATACCCACGGCCGCGACGACCCGGCCGCTGGCGTCCCACACCGGACCGGCCACGCAGGCCACCCCCAGCTCGTGCTCTTCGCGATCTACCGCGCACCCGGCTGCGCGCCCCGCGGCCAGGGCCCGCCGCAGCGCGGCGGGCGTGGTCATCGTGTGTGGGGTGAAGCGGCGCAGGCGCAGCCGCCGCAGCAGCCCCTCCGGGTCGGGCGCATACGACAGCAGCACCTTCCCCACCGCGGTACAGTGCAGCGGCACGCGCTGGCCGATCTGCGTGAACAGCTTGGCGATGTTCACGCCGACGATGTGATCGATGTAGACCGCCTCGGCCTCATGGAGGATGACCAGGTTCGCCGTCTCCCGCGAGCGCGCCGCCAGGGTGGCCAGCACGGGGCGCAGCCGTTCCCGCAGGTCCGCCGCGGCGAGGAAGGCGTTCCCCACGCGGAAGGCCTGGATGCCCACGCGGTAGCGGCCGCCCGCGCTCTCCTGCTCCACGAAGCCGCGGTCGCGCAGCGTGGCCAGCAGGCGATAGGTCGTGCTGGCATGCAGGCCGACGCGCTGGCTGACCTCCAGCAGGCCGAGGGGCTGTCCGTGGTCAGCGACCACCTGCAGGATGCGCAGGGCGCGGTCGGCCGACTGGATCAATCCGCTCACCCCCCACCCCCTCCCCGCTCCCGGGTGCGGCGGCGACGTCCGACAGGCGTGACCGGGAGGCGGCCAGGCGCGGCAGGAGCAGGTCAGCGAGCGCGCCGGCGGGTCGCTCCTCCAGCTGGTAGAGGACCCGGACGACGGGGCGCGCGATGGGCAGGACGCGGCGCAGGTCCACCGGGGTGGCGCACACCACGACGTCGCAGGGGACGGCGGCGATGGTCGCGGCCAGATCCGCCAGTTGCTCCTTCCCGTAGCCCATGGCCGGCAGCACCGGCCCCAGGTGCGCGTAGCGCCCGTAGACCTCGGCAAAGGAGCGCACCGCCCATGGACGGGGATCGACGATGGTCGCCCCGTGCTCGCGGGCTGCCAGCGTCCCCGCCCCGTAGCCCATCTCCCCGTGCGTCAGCGTGGGGCCGTCCTCGATGACCAGGGCCCGCCGCCCGCGCAGCAGCTCCCCGTCGTCCACCTCAATGGTCAGCGCGCCCTCGACCACCGCGGCCGCGGGGTTGAGGGCACCGATGGAGGCGCGCACCGCCTGCAGGGCCTCAGGGGCGGCGGTGTTCACCTTGCTGATGAGCACCACGTCGGCCATCCGCAGGTTGGCCTCACCGGGGTGGTAGCGCTGCTCGTGCCCCGGGCGGTGCGGGTCCACGACGACGATGTGCAGGTCCGGCCGGACGAAGGGAAGATCGTTGTTGCCGCCCTCCCAGACGATCACGTCCGCTTCCTGCTCGGCCGCCTGCAGGATGCGCTGGTAGTCCACGCCGGCGTAGACGGTGGTGCCCTGGGCCAGGTGGAGCTCGTATTCCTCCCGTTCTTCCAGCGTGCACTGATAGCGCTCCAGGTCCTCCCAGGAGGCGAAGCGCTGGCACGCCTGGGCGCTCAGGTCCCCGTAGGGCATGGGGTGTCGCAGGACGACGACGCGCCACCCGGCGGCGCGGAGGATGCGCACGACGCGCCGCGTCGTGGGGCTCTTCCCGGCCCCGGTGCGGACGGCGCCGATGGAGACCACCGGCCGTGCCGCCGGCAGCGCGGTGCGCCGCGGACCAAGGAGGGTGAAGTCGGCTCCGGCCGCCAGCGCGGTCGATGCCAGGTGCATGACGTGCTCGTGGCTGACGTCGCTGTAGGCGAAGACTACCGTATCGACCTCTTCGCGGCGGAGCAGCACCGCAAGCTCCTCTTCGGGGAGGATGGGGATGCCCTGAGGATAGAGGGCGCCCGCCAGCGCGGGCGGGTAGCGGCGGCCGGCGATGTGGGGGATCTGCGTGGCCGTGAAGGCCACCACCTCGACCTCGGGACGGTCGCGGTAGCACACGTTGAAGTTGTGGAAGTCGCGCCCGGCGGCCCCCAGGATGACCACGCGTCTCCTCACGGCGCGCCCGCCCCCTGGTGCCGCAGATCACCCACGGCGTCGGCGAGGATGCTCAACCCGGCGGCCAGCTCCTCCTCGCTCACGGTCAACGGCGGAATGAACCGGATGACGTGGGCGGCGTAGCCGGCCGGGTAGAGGACGAGCCCGCGGCGCAGGCACCCCTCCAGGACCGCACGCGCCGCCGTCCCCGAGGGCCGCCCACCCCGTTGCGGGTCGACGAGCTCGATGCCGATCATCAGCCCCTTTCCCCGCACCTCCCCGATGTGCGGCGAACGCTGCGCCAGATCCGCCAGCGCGCTCCACGCCACGGCGGCGCGCTGCCGCGCGTTCTCCAGGACCGCCTCCTCCCGGAAGACCTCCAGCGTGGCCACGGCCGCGGCGCAGGCCACCGGATTGCCGCCGAAGGTGGTCCCGTGGGCACCGGCGGGCCAGCGGGCCATGAGCTCCGGACGAGCGGCCACGGCGCTGAGCGGCAGCCCGGAGGCGATGGACTTGGAGAGCACCATGATGTCGGGATCGACGCCGAAGGTCTGCGCAGCAAACATCTCTCCCGTGCGCCCGAACCCCGTCTGGATCTCGTCGAAGACGAGCACGATGCCGTGCCGGCTGCACAGCTCCCGCAGCCGCGGCAGGAAATCCGGCGGGGGGACCACGTAGCCGCCCTCGCCCAGGATGGGCTCCACGATCATGGCGGCGACGTCCTCGGGGGCGACCACGTGGGTGAACAGCCTCTCCAGGCTGACCCACGGCTCGTCGCAGCATCCCTGCGCGGGCCGCCGCGGGCAGCGGAAGCAGTAGGGATACGGGATGTGGTAGACGGAGGGGAGGAAGGGCTCGTAGTGGCGGCGGTACTTGACGGACGACGTGGTCACCGACGCCGCGCCGTAGGAGCGCCCGTGAAACCCGCCGATGAACGCCACGATGGCCGGTCGGCCGCTGGTGTAGCGGGCCAGCTTGAGGGCGCCCTCCACAGCCTCCGTCCCGCCGTTGCTCCAGAAGAACGTTGTCAGCCCGCCGGGCATGATCCGTCCCAGCTCCTCGCAGAGGCGGAGCACCGAATCGTACAGGTAGACGCCCAGGGGGCCGTGGATCAGGGCCTCCAGCTGCGCCCTGGCCGCGGCCACCACCCGCGGGTGGCCGTGACCGAGGTTGCACGCGGCCATCCCCGAGACGAAGTCCAGGAAGCGGCGGCCGTCGGCGGTGTAGACGTAGCTGCCGGCGGCGCGAACGATGGGCAGGCAGGGCCAGTCCTCAGCCAGGCTGGGGGCGAGCCACTGGCGAGCGCGCAGGAGACGCTCCGCGAAGTCGGCCATGGGGTGCCTGATTACGTATTATGAAATTGGATTGCATCATTGTCAAACCGGCAGACGCGGGCGAACGGCCGCGCGGAGGAAGGCGCCCCGGGGAGGAGCGTCGCGGCGGCGGGCGACCGGCTCAGCCGGTCCGCGTCTCGCCGGCGGCGCGGTGCATGGCCTGCCGCACCAGCTCCCGGGCGCCCGGGCGCGCGGCCAGGAGCGAGGCGCACAGCCGCAGCAGGGCCTCCACCGCCTGCGCGATCAGGACGGCCTCGCCGTTTGCCACCGTATGTCCGGTCCAGCGCGCGTGCTTCAGCAGGACCGACTCCGGCGGCGCGTAGATCAGGTCCAGGACCACGGTCTCGGGCCGCAGGCGCATGGCCCGGCGCAACGACACCTCCAGGTTGCGGACGATGCCCGGCCAGGCCCGCTCCCACCAGGCGGCGGGAGGGACGGCCGGCGCGGCGGGACCAAGGCCGGGCGCGCCGGGGGCGGCGGGGGGCGGAAGCAGTGGCGGGTCGGCGGGCCCCAGGGGCGAAAAGGGCTCCAGCCACGTCACCCCTGCGGCGGTGCTGATGGGGCCGGACATCCCCACGCTGGTAGCGTTGACCACGGCGCCGACCTCGGGCAGCACCTCGTCCAACCCGTCGGAAGGCACGACGCGGACCTCTGTGCCGCCCCGCCGGATGATCTGCGCCGCCTCCTCTGCGCGGTCGGGCCGGCGGTTGCACAGGACGATGCCCCTGCCGGGCATTCCCTTCGCCACAGCCACGCCCACAGCCCGCGCCGCCCCACCCGCGCCGAGGAGGAGCACCGGGCGCGGCCGGTCGCCCGCAGCCGTGCCACCCTCGAGCCGCCGCATCACCTCCAGCGCCGCCGGGCCGTCCGTGTTCGCCCCCAGCAGCCGCCCCTGCGGCGTGCGCACCACCGCGTTCACCGCCCCGACCGCCTCCGCGTCGGCGTCGACACCATCGAGGAAGGCCAGCACCCGCCCCTTGTACGGCACGGTGACGCTGAACCCCAGCAGCGAGGGCGCGGTCCGGCAGGCGGAGAGGAACGCCTCCAGGCTGTCGGGGGCCACGTCGAAGGCTGCGTACACCGCTGGCAGGCCCAGCGCCTGGAAGGCGGCGTTCCACAGCACGGGGCTCCGCGAGTACAGCGAGGGATGGCTGCCCAGCACGCCCGCCGCCCAGGCCGTGTGCACCGCAGGCAGGATGTTGTGGACGTGCGGCCGCAGCGGCGCGAACGGGTCGACGTGGCTCCGGTCGTGGGAACCCGGGGCGCTGCCGTGATGGCCACCCCCCGGGGCGCTGCCCTGATCGCCGCGGTTCACGGCGTCTCCTCCTGCGGGATGGTCAACCGCAGCGGGCCTTCGGCCACCACCCTTCCCGTCCCATAGTCCACGGTGACGCGCTGGGCCCAGAGCGTCCGGCCGCGCTGCGTCACGCGCACCTGCCCGGTGAGCACGGCCCGCTGCGCCGGGACCAGGAGGAAGACCCGGTCGGCCGTCGCGGCGAGGTCGTCCACCCGCAGCCGCACGCTTCCCCAGACGGTGACCTCGCGGCGCCCGACGTGGGCCTCCAGGCGATCCCCCTCCACCACGCCCCGGGCCGCCTCCACGCGCACCGGTCCGGCCATGGTCAGGAGGTCGCCCTTCAGGCGGTAGAGGAGCCGTGCCCCCCACG
>JBBIIQ010000154.1:0-5039 GCA_037446405.1 Armatimonadota bacterium
GCTGCCGCGGATGCCGGAACAGGCCCCTGAGCTGCGCCGAATTGCTCCTCTGGGTCCTTCCTCATCCCCAAGTTCCGAAACGGCTGCCGGGCGGCAACCTTGATTGACCGCCCCGGTCCCCGGTGTTATACTCGCCAGCGGTCTTCATATGGGACGAAGTAGAAGCCATCCGCTTCTCACCCCGGGGCGGTGCTGCCGGGGTCACGACCGCACGAGCTGGAAGGGATGGCCAGACCATCCCTTCACCCTTTTGCGGTGGGCACTGAGGGGGCGACGCCATCAGTAGAGAGCCACGGATCAACGACCGCATCCGCGCCCGGGAGGTGCGGGTGATCGGACCCAACGGCGAGCAACTGGGCATCCTGCCGTTCGCGGCGGCGCTGCAGCGGGCGCAGGAGGCGCAGCTGGACCTGGTGGAGGTGGCACCCACCGCGCAGCCGCCCGTGGTGAAGATCATGGACTACGGGCGGTACAAGTACGAGCAGGCCAAGCGGGACCGGCAGGCGCACCGCAAGCAGCGCGGCGGGGACCTCAAGGGGATGCGCCTCAGCCCCAACATCGGGGATCACGACTTCCGGGTGAAAGCGGGAGCGGTCCACGGCTTCCTCCGGGACGGGCACAAGGTGCGTGTGGCCCTGTGGTTCCGCGGCCGGCAGATGGCCTACCCCAAGGTGGGGGAGGCGCTGCTGGCGCGGCTGGCGCAGGCGGTGGCCGACGTGGGGGTGGTGGAGAATCCGCCGCGCCTGGAAGGACGCAACATGATCATGGTGCTGGCGCCGCGGCGGCGCGACGCGCCCGCGGAGCAGCGCATGGACGGTGCACGGTGAGCAAGCGGGCGAAGACGCATCAGGGCACGGCCAAACGCATCGGCCGCACCGGCGGCGGGAAGCTCGTCCGCGGCCGGCAGCAGGCCGGTCACCTCATGGTGAAGAAGCGGCCGAAGCGGCGGCGCTCGCTGCAGCGCCGGGTGGAGGTGCATCCGGCAGACGTGCCCAAGATCGCCCGGCTCCTCCCCTGATCCCTCGGGGGCGCGAGCAGATGGCCGGGCGGGGCAGGAGTGAGCGCACATGGCGAGGGTCAAACGCGGCGTGGTGTCGCGCCGCCGGCACAGGAAGATCCTGCGGCTGGCAAAGGGCTTTTACGGGGCCAAGTCCCGCTGGTTCAGGCTGGCCAACCAGTATGTGCTCCGGGCGCTGGCCAGCGCCTACCGTGACCGCCGCCTGCGCAAGCGGCAGTTCCGCCGGCTGTGGATCGCCCGCATCAACGCCGCGGCCCGCGGCAGCGGCCTGCCCTACAGCCGGCTGATCGCCGGGCTGCGCAAGGCGGGGATCAGCGTGAACCGGCGGACGCTGGCCGATCTGGCCGTCGAGGACCCGGCCGCCTTCGACGCCCTGGTGGAGCAGGCGAAGGTCAGCCTGGGCCGCTAGCCCCGCACCACCATGCGCCCGCCCGCCGATCCGGGGTCTCTCCAGGTTCCCCCGCGGTCTCCCGCGGGGGGCGGGGAGCGTGGCGCCGGCCGCACGCCACCGGGGTGAGCTGATGGCGCGCGCCTCCGTGGCGTTGCGGCGCGTTGCCCCCCGCGCCGCGCTCTCCCCCGCCCAGACCATTCTCCTGGGCTTCGCCTCGGTCATCATCGGCGGCGCCGTCCTCCTCTCCCTGCCGGCGGCCGCGGCGGACGGCCGCCCCACACCGTTCTTGGACGCGCTCTTCACCGCCACCTCGGCCACCTGCGTCACGGGCCTGGTGGTCGTGGACACGGCAACCCACTGGTCCCTCTTCGGACAGCTGGTCATCCTCCTGCTCATCCAGATCGGCGGCTTTGGCTACATGACCACGGCCATGCTCCTGGCGCTGCTCGTGGGGCGGCGCATCGGGTTGCGCGAGCGGATGGTCCTGGCGCAGAGCTACAACCTCTACAGCCTGGGCGGCATCGTCCGCTTCACCCGGACGGTCATCCGCGTGACGCTGGCCATCGAGGGGGTGGGGGCGCTGCTGCTGGCGCTGCGCTGGATTCCCGAGGTGGGGCTTCCCCGCGGCCTCTACTGGGGGGTGTTCCACGCCGTCTCCGCCTTCAACAACGCCGGCTTCGACGTCATGGGCGACTTCGCCAGCCTCACCCGCTACGCCACCGACCTGCCCGTGAATTTGACGATGATGGCCCTGATCGTCCTGGGCGGCCTGGGATTCGGCGTCCTGACCAACCTGCGGGAGGGGCGGCGACACCTCACCCTGCACACGCGGGTGGTGCTCAGCACCACGCTGGGCCTGATCGCCGCCGGGAGCGCAGGGGTCTTCCTCCTGGAGTTTGCCAACCCGGGGACGCTGGGCCCCCTGAGCTGGCCGGCCAAGGCGCTGGCCGCCCTCTTCCAGAGCGTCACCCCGCGCACCGCCGGGTTCAACACCGTGGCCATCGGCCAGATGCGCGACGCCACCCTGATGCTGCTGCTGGTCCTGATGTTCATCGGCGCCTCCCCGGGCGGGACCGGCGGCGGGGTCAAGACCACCACCTTCGTGGCGCCCCTGGCGGTCATCCTGGCCCAGCTCCGTGGCCACCCCGAACCGACGCTGTTCCACCGACGGTTCCCGCCGGTGGTCGTCTACAAGGCGGTCACCGTCGTCCTGCTGGGCGTGGCCTTCGTCGTCGTCATGTCCGTCCTCCTCACGCTGACGGAGGGGCTGGCCCTGCTGCCGGCGGCCTTCGAAGTGGTCTCCGCCTTCGGCACGGTGGGGCTGTCCACGGGGATCACGCCCTCATTGAGCGTCCTGGGCAAGCTGATCATCATCGTGACGGTGTACACGGGGCGGGTGGGCCTGCTGACCCTGGCCTTCGGGCTGACGCGGCGGCAGGCGGTCCCCCGCTTCCGGTATCCGGAGGAGCCGATCTATGTGGGGTGAGCCCGGCGGTACGGCGCCGGGGAACGCACCCGCTCTGCGGAGGAGGTGAGCCGAGGCCCGGCCTCGGCGAGCGATGGGCGAGTTTGCAGTCATCGGACTGGGACGGTTCGGCAGCAGCGTGGCCCGCACGCTTTACGACCTGGGGCACAACGTGCTGGCCATGGACAAGGACGAGGAGGCCCTGCGGGCGGTCTCCGACCACGTCACGCACGCGGTGCAGATCGACACCACGGACCCCGACGCCCTGCGCGCCGTGGGCATCACCAACTTCGACGCCGTGGTGGTGGCCATCGGGGTGGACATCCAGGAGTCCATCCTCACCACCATGCTCCTCAAGGACCTGGGGGTAAAGAAGGTGGTGGCCAAGGCTGTAGACGAGCGGCAGGGCAAGGTCCTGGAGAAGGTCGGCGCCGATGCCGTGGTCTTCCCCGAGCGGGACATGGGGGTGCGCGTGGCCCACAGCCTGGCCTCGCCCAACGTGCTGGAGTACCTGGAGCTCTCGCCCCAGTACACTATCGACGAGGTGCGCGTACCCGAGCGGCTGGACGGCCGCACCCTGGGGGAGCTGGAGCTGCGCGCCAAGTTCGGGGTGAACGTCCTGCTCATCCTGCGGGACAGCCAGCTGCTCATCTCCCCCTCCGGCGACGTGCGCCTGCAGAGCGGCGACGTCCTGGTGGTGGTGGGAGAGAACCGGCAGCTGCACCGGCTGGAGAGCGTCATCTGATCACCTCGACGAAGAACCCCCTGGTCAGACGCCTGCGCCAGCTGCACCAGCGCGGGCAGCGGGAGGCCACGGGGCGTTTCCTGGCGGACGGGGTGCGCCTGGTGGAGGAGGCGCTGCGTGCGGAGGCGCCGCTGGAGCGCCTCCTCGCCACCCCCGAGCCGCAGAACCTGCGTCTCGCCGCGCTGCTCCATGCGGCGCGCAGCCGCGGCATCCCCGTCGTCGAGGTGGCCCCCCACGTCCTGGCGGCGGTGAGCGAGGTGGAAACCCCTCAGGGGGTGGTGGCGGTGGTGCGCCGTCAGGCGCTGCCGCTGGAGCCGCTGTTGGGGCGGCCGGAGCTGCTCCTGCTGGTGGTGGACCGGGTGCAGGACCCGGGGAACCTGGGGACGATGATCCGCACGGCGGACGCCGCCGGCGCCACCGCCGTGGTGCTGCTGCCCGGCACCGTCGATCCCTACAACCCCAAGGCCGTGCGCGCCAGCATGGGCTCGCTCTTCCACCTGCCAGTGGTGGAGTGGTCCGTGGAGCGGCTGCGGGCCCTCCTCCGCCGGGGCGTCCGTCTCCTGGCCACCGACCCCGCCGGGCCGGTGGACTTCCGGGAAGCGGACTACCGCCGCCCTCTGGCCATCGCCGTGGGGCACGAGGCCGAGGGGGTGAGCGCGGCGCTGCGTCAGGCCGCCGCGGCGGTGGTACGCATCCCCATCCTAGGACGGGCCGAGTCGTTAAACGCGGCGGTGGCGGCGGCGCTCGTGTTGTACGAGGCCGCCCGGCCGGTGTATACTGGCGGCAATCTTCGCCGGCCTGCTCCGGCGTGACGGCGGAGGGCCGAGAGGCGCGTGCAGAATCTCTGGTCGGCGGATCTCTTCTGGCGGATCTTTGAAGCCACCGGGTCTGTCTGGGCATACCTGGCCTACCGCCGCCGGGGCTTCTGGGCGTTCTTCAGCAGGCTGTCCCTGAACTGAGCCAGCGCGGCCGCCGGGCCGCGGGGCGATGCGGGAGAGAGTACGGCCGGCTGCACCCGCAGAGAGCGGGACCGCCCGGCGCGGGCAGTGCCAGGTCCCGCGGCGCGACCGGCCGGAAGTTCACTCCCAAGCTGCGGGGTGAAGCGGCTGCGCCGTCTGGCGCCGCCGTGCGTAGTCCCGCCGGTTGCTCCACCGTGATGCGGAGCGCAGAGCGCCCGGTCCCCACAGGGGCCGGGAAGCCGGGTGGTACCGCGGAAGATGGCGCTTCCGTCCCAGAGACGGAGGCGCCTCGTTCTTGGAGGGATGCGATGCGCGAGGAGATCGAGCAGCTGCAGCGGGAGGCGGAGCGGGAGATCGCCGCGGCGGCGACCGTTGAGGCCCTGGAAGCGGTGCGCCGCACCTACCTGGGGCGGCGGGGGCGGCTGGCCGCCCTCTTCGCCCGGCTGCCGCAGCTGCCGCCG
>JBBIIQ010000155.1:0-5007 GCA_037446405.1 Armatimonadota bacterium
CGGGAGGGCCTGCCGCCCCTCTCCAGGGCCTGCACCCGGGCCTGCAGGCCCTCCAGCGTGGGGTCCATCTCAGGGCGGGCCAGGCGGATCAGGGCGATCTCCAGCAGCAGGCGCGGCTGGGAGTGCGCCCGCGCCTCGACGTCGGCGTCGCTGAGGATCTTCGCCGCCCGCAGCAGGTCGGCCACCTCGGCGCCTGCGGCCTGCCGCCGCAGCGCGGCCAGGCGCTCCGGGGTGGTGTCCAGTACCCCTGCGGGGTCCTGCGCCACCTTGGCGATCAGCAGGTCGCGGAAGTGCTCCAGCAGCGTGCGCATGACCTGCCGGCTCTCCTTCCCCTCGTCCAGCAGGCCGGAGACGATGCGCAGCACCTCCACCGGGTCACGGCGCAGCAGGGCGTCCGCCAGGGCGAAGAGCGTCTCCTCGGCGGGCGCGCCCAGGATGGTCAGGATGTCCTCGGTGGTGATCCCTTCGTTCTTGTAGGCGCCCAGCTGGTCCAGCACCGACTCGGCGTCGCGCACCGATCCGTCGGCCAGGCGGGCGATGTGCCGCAGCGCCCGGTCGTCGATGGCGAAGCCTTCGGCCTGGGCGATGCGGCGCAGCCGGGCTTCGATCTCCGCCAGGGGCACGCGGCGGAAATCGAAGCGCTGGCAGCGGGAGGCCACCGTGGCCGGGATCTTGTGCGGTTCGGTGGTCACCAGGACGAAGACGGCGTGCGGCGGCGGCTCCTCCAGCGTCTTCAGCAGGGCGTTGAAGGCGCTGGTGGAGAGCATGTGCACCTCGTCGATGATGTAGACCTTGTAGCGGCTCTCGGCCGGCGCCAGGACGATCTTCTCTTTCAGTTCGCGGATGTGGTCGACCTGGGTGTGGCTGGCCCCGTCGATCTCGATGACGTCCAGGCTGCTGCCCTGGTTGATGGCCTGACAGGCGGGGCAGGAGTTGTCCGGGTGGGGCGTGGGCCCCTGGACGCAGTTCAGCGCCTTGGCCAGGATGCGCGCCACCGTGGTCTTGCCCGTGCCGCGCCATCCGGCAAAGAGGTAGGCGTGGGTCACCCGGCCCGCCTGGATGGCGTTCTGCAGTGTGCGGGTGACCCGCTGCTGGCCGATGACCTCCTCAAAGGTCTGCGGCCGCCAGCGGCGGTAGACGGAGATGTGGGACACCGCGTCACCTCGGGGAAGACACTCCCTGGGTATTTCGACAGGAGAGCGGCGCGGCCTGCCAGAAACCTGTGGAGGCATGACGGGCGTACCGTCCGTCCTTCTCGTCTACTATGCCGCCGCTGCACTCGCCGGCCTGTGGGTCCTGCTGGACGGGCGCACCCGCCTGGCGCATCGCCCGGCGTGGGAGGTCGTCTTCTGGGCGCTGGGTGTGGCGATTCCGGCGACGCTGCCCATCTTCCTGCCCATGTACCTGCTGGGGAGCCGGGCTCCCGACCGGTCGGGGCTGTGGGGTCCCGCTGAGATCATCGGGATCGCCATCTTCTTCGGCCTGACCCTGCCGCTGGCCGCCGGGCTGGCCGGGCTGCGTGACGACGCCCTGACGCTGGGGGCCGTCTCCGCGGTGATCCTGGTGCAGAACGCCGGCTTCGTCCTCCTTAGCGTCCTGGGCATCGCCTTCCGCTACCGTCTCCCCGTGGAGCGCATCGGGCTGTCGGCGCGCCGCTGGGGGTCCCTGCTGGCGGCCGGCCTGGTCGCCGGCGCGCTGATGGTGCCCGTGAGCGCGGTGGCGGAGCGCGCAGGGGTGGAGATCTACGCGCTGGCTCGGGGCCGGGAGGCCGCGGAGCGGCAGGCGGAGCGCGAGCGGCGCATGGATCCCCTGAATCGCGTGCTGGAGGCGACGGAGGGCCCTGCGGCGACGGCGTGGTTGCTGGTGCTGCTGGGCGTGGTCGTGCCCATCGGAGAAGAGGTCTACTTCCGCGGCGTGGTCTACGGCGGCCTGCGGAACCGCTATGGCCGGGGCTGGGGGGTGGTGGGGAGCACCCTCTTCTTCGGGGTCGTGCACCGCCAGGTGGTGCACTTCCTGCCCATCGCCGTGCTGGGGCTGGTGCTGGCGCTGCTCTATGAGCGCGCCGGGAGCCTCCTGCCGCCCATGGCCGTGCACGCCGTGAACAACGTGGTCTCCGTCCTGGCCCGCATCTACGGCTGGGAGATCTAGCGTCTCAGGTCTGCTCCCGGTCGCTCACGGGCACGCCCATGATGTGGAAGCCGCTGTCCACGAAGATGATGTTGCCGGTGACGGCCCGGGCCAGGTCGCTGGCCAGGAAGACGGCCACGTC
The DNA here is from genome assembly GCA_037446405.1 of Armatimonadota bacterium. GTDB lineage: Bacteria > Sysuimicrobiota > Sysuimicrobiia > Sysuimicrobiales > Humicultoraceae > Humicultor. The sequence continues at coordinate 2,270 of JBBIIQ010000155.1, forward strand.
CCCCACGTCCTCCTGGGTGATGTTGCGCCGCAGCGGGGCCACCTCCTCGGTCAGGTCGCGCAGCCGGGAGATGCCCTTCACCGCGCTGCCGGCCAGCGTCTTCAGGGGCCCGGCGGAGATGGCGTTGACGCGGATCTGCTGCGGCCCCAGTTGCGCGGCCAGGTAGCGCACCTCCGTCTCCAGCGCCGCCTTGGCCACGGCCATGACGCTGTAGCCGGGGACGACGCGCTCCACGGCGTTGTAGGTCAGGGTGAGGATGCTGCCGCCGTTGGTCATCAGCCGGGCGGCGTGCCGGGCCACGGCGATCAGGGAGTAGGCGCTGACGTCCATGGTCAGCGCGTATCCGCCGCGGCTGATCTCATGGAAGGGGCGGGTCAGCTCCTCGCGGCCGGCAAAGGCGATGCAGTGTGCCAGCGCGTCCAGCCGCCCCCACCGCTGCGCCAGGGTGTCGAACGCCGCGGCCAGTTGCTCGTCCGACTGGACGTCGCAGGGGAGCGTGAGGAACTGCTCGCGGCCGCCCAGGCCGTCCAGCAGCTCGTCCAGGTTCTCCTTCAGGCGGTCGTTCTGGTAGGTGAAGGCCACCTCCGCGCCCTCCCGGTGAAAGGCGGTGGCGATCCCCCAGGCGATGCTGCGCTTGTTGGCCACGCCCATGATCAGGGCGCGTTTCCCTGCCAGCAGCACGATGGGCGCTCCTCCCTCGGACCAGGTATTCGACGCCGCCCGGGTCGAATCCGGCCCCCCGGGACGGCCCAGGCCCCTTTCCCCTCCCGGGGGGAGCGGCGAAGCTTACTGCGCCTCGCTTGCGGCGTTCTCCACCCTCCGATAGAATGCATCCGGCCGCTGTCAGGGCCTGTAGCTCAGCGGGCAGAGCGCCGGGCTTTTAACCCGGGCGTCGGGGGTTCGAGTCCCTCCAGGCCCTCCAGGATCACCCCGATCCGCACGCCCCTGTCAAACAGGAGATTGTCGAGAAGCGAGAGCGATCCGTGATGGTAGCAAAGCAGTTCCAAAATGGCACCAATTCTCTGCTAGAATATAGAATAGTTAAGAAGCGGGGCAACATTCTTCGCGGGGTGCAAAGTGCCGAAGAGCCTATCGATCAAGAATGTGCCGGATGAGATCGTCGCGGCGCTTCGTCTCCGTGCGCGCCGGTCGCACCGGTCGCTGCAGGGAGAGCTGCTCGCCATCCTTGAGGAGGCCGTTGGATCACAGCGCCTTTCGCTGGATGACCTTCGGCGTCGTGTGGAAGCTCTTGGTCTGCGAACCGCGGACGAGTCCACGCGGATGATCCGCGAGGACCGGGATGCCCGCTGAGGTCCACCCCGCTGTCGTCGTGGACGCGTCGGCCGTGGCCGCTGTGGCCTTCGGCGAGCCGGCTGCGGGTCAGGTCGTGTCGCTCCTTGCCGACGGAATCCTCCACGCGCCCACGCTGTTGCCGTACGAACTGGCCAGCGTCGCCCGCAGGAAGGCAGCCCGGGAACCGACCCGCACGGCCGATATCCTCCAGGCGCTGGACATGGCGCTGCGCCTGGATGTGCGGTGGGTCGACGTGGATCAACGGATGGCCGTGAAGCTGGCATTGGAAGACGGCATCACCGCATACGACGCTGCGTATCTTTGCGTGGCCATCGCGCTGTCTGCGCCGCTTCTGACGCTCGACCACGTCCTCGAGAAGGCGGCGAGGAGACGCGGAGTGACGCTGCGCGCCTGATCGCGCCGAAACCGGCTGGCCGGTGGCGTCGCGGCGGTTTGTGCCCCGGAGGGCACTGCTCTTACGATGCCGCTGGGAGGAGCCTCCTGGTGGCCCGGTTGAACCGCGTGGTCTGCAGGGCTGTGCCGGCAGCGCCGCTGGCGCAGGTTGCGAGCCTGGCACTGACGATTGCGGTCGTTGCCGTTGCCGGTGGCGTCGCGGCGGCTCCGGGTGCGGCGCCCTCTCCCGACCCCTACACCGCGCAGAGGCGGCGGATGGTGGAAGAGCAGATCAGGGCCCGCGGCGTTACCGACCCGCGCGTCCTCCAGGCCATGCTCACCGTGCCCCGGCACCGCTTCGTCCCCGACGAGTACCTCTCCCAGGCGTACGCCGACCGACCGCTGCCCATCGGCTACGGCCAGACCATCTCGCAGCCCTACATCGTGGCGTTGATGTCCGCGGAGGCCGACGTCCGCCCGGGCGAGCGCGCCCTGGAGGTCGGCACCGGCTCGGGCTATCAGGCGGCGATCCTCGCGGAGCTGACCGACCAGGTCTACACCATCGAGATCATCGAGCCGCTGGCCCGCGCGGCCGCGCGGAGGCTGCGGGATCTGGGCTACGGCCGCGTGCGTACGCGCACCGGGGACGGGTATCTGGGCTGGCCGCAGGCTGCTCCCTTCGACGCGATCCTGGTGACGGCCGCTCCGGACCACGTCCCGCCGCCGCTGCTCGCCCAACTGAAGGAGGATGGCCGGATGGTTGTCCCTGTGGGCCCGCCGGGCCTGGTACAGACCCTGTGGCGGATCACGAAGAAGGGCGGGAAGCTGGAGTTCACCAACCTGGGTCCCGTGCTCTTCGTTCCCCTCGTCCGGCCGTAGCGACGAGCCCGGCGCCTCCGGCCATAGCCACCAGCCCGGCGCCCAGGTAGGCGAGCCCGCCCAGGACCAGCACCGTCCGGAACCCCCACTGCAGCTGCAGGATGGCTGCGACCACCGAGATCTACACCGAGGCGCACCCGTTGATGCCCCACGCCCAGGGGACGAGCGTCGGG
>JBBIIQ010000156.1:0-4970 GCA_037446405.1 Armatimonadota bacterium
CCGTCGCGCACGACCTCGGCGGCGCCCGCCCGCGCCACCGCCACCACCGGCAGCCCCGCCGCCATCGCCTCCACCAGGACGATCCCCTGCGTCTCCGTCTGCGAGGCGAAGACGAAGAGGTCGCTCCCGGCCATCGCCGCCAGCGCGGCGACGTGGGGCAGAGCGCCGGCGAAGCGGACCCGTCCGGTGATCCCCAGGTCGCCGGCCAGGCGCCGGAGATCCCCGGCGGAGGGCCCGTCCCCAACGATAAGGAGATACGCCCCGCAGGGCTCCGCCACCTGCTGAAAGGCTCGCAGCACCAGGTCGACGCTCTTCTCCGGGGCCAGCCGGCTGACCGACACCAGCAGGGGGGCCTGCGGCGGGACCCCGTAGCGGGCCCGCACCCCCACCCCGTCGAGGCGGGCGAGCTGCTCGGGGTCGACGCCGCCGGTCGGCAGGATCTCGATGCGGGCGGTGACCCGCAGGGCGCGCAGCCGCGCGCGGATCACGCCCGACGGCGCGATCACCAGGTCGCAGCGGTTGGCGAACGCCCGTACCCAGCGCCGCGCCAGCGCCCGCGTCAGCGCCGTCGGGAGGATGGGGACGTAGTGCACGTACTGGTCGTAGAGCGTATGGTGCGTGAAGACCAGCGGACGGCGGAGGCGGCGCGCTGCCGCCCGGCCCAGGGTCCCAGCGAGAAAGGGTCCGTGGACGTGCACCACGTCCACCGCATGCAACCGCGGGTCACGCAGGAGGCGGCCCGCCAGCGGCAGCAGCAGCCTGAACGCCGGAGTGCCCGGAGCGGGCAGCGACGGCAGGCGGATGACGTCAGGATCGTCGTCGCGGTGGCCAGGGTAGCGGGGCGCCGCGACCACCACGCGGTGACCGTCTGCGCGCAGGGCCCGGGTGAAGGCGGCCACAGAGGTGACCACGCCGCTGATGTACGGCAGGTAGGAGTCCACGACCATGAGGACGGCCAGCGAACTCGCGGGGGGGACGGGGGGCCGGATCACCGCGCATCACCCCGGGTCAGCGGGGTGCCGGCACCTGCGCCCGCAGCGCGGCGCTGCGCTCCGTCACCCAGGCCAGCAGCGTCTGGTAGTCCGCCTCGATCTGCTCCCGGGCGCGGTGTGCGGCCTCCCGGTCGGCAGGGGCGAGGGTGGCCAGGTCCTCCTCGTCCACCCACACCGCCTGCCCGCCGGGGAGGACCAGCAGGTCCAGCCCCAGATCGGTCCACTCCACGCGGTCGGGGGACACCACGGTGCCCCGTGCGGCGTTGAAGTAGACACCGGCGGTAGACCCGTCGGCGCGCAGCCAGTGGTAGACGTTGTAGGGCCGGTCGGGCCAGTAGTAGGCGATGGTCTCGTCGCCCGGCTCCAGCCGCAGCCCGCCCACGGTCCAGGAGGCGGTCAGGCGGTAGTGCAGGATGACCCCGTGGCCCTCCCGCGCCAGCAGCCCGCAGGGGAAGACCTCCTGGCGGCCGTCGGGCCGCCGCTTCACTTCCTGGAAAGCGGGCAGGGCGGACACAGCAGCGGCGGCCTCAGGCCACGACGGCGACAACCCCCTGGATGCGCGGCAGCCTGCCGGCCAGCCGCCGCCACTCCTCCCCTTCGCTGGCGCTGCCGTAGAGTTCCCCCGCGCTCGTGCCGAAGTAGATGCCCGCCGGGCGCAGGGGGTCGCTGTCCATGGCGTGCCGCAGCACTACGCAGTGCACGTCGCCGGGCAGGCCCGTCCGCAGCGCCTCCCAGGAGCGGCCGCCGCTGCGGCTGCGGTAGACCTCCAGTTGCCCGATGATGCAGCTATTGTGCCGGCGGCACTGCCGTCCCTGGTAGGCGGGGACGACGTAGAGGGTGTCGGCCTCCCGGGGGTGCACCGCCAGGGGGAAGCCGTGGCGGTCGGGCAGCCCCGCGGAGATGTCCTCCCAGGTCTCCCCGTGGTCGTCGCTGCGGTAGACGCCGCAGTGCATCTGCCGGTAGAGGACCCGGGGGTTGCCGGGGGCGACGGCCACGCGGTGGGTGCAGGTGTGGACGGTACTCAGGTGCTGGTCCGCACTCTCCGGGCGGGCGGGACGGCCCAGCGACGAGCGTCCTGCCAGCGGGCAGGACTCGTAGACGCCGCGGCGGATGAGCACCCAGCTCTTCCCCCCGTCCTCGCTGCGGACCGCGCCGTGGTCGGTGCTGCTGACCACGTACATCCGCCGCGGCCGCCGGGGATCGATGTGGATGCCGTGCAGGCAGTTGCCCACGGTGCCGAAGCCCCAGTCCCCGTAGCGCTTCTCCTTTCCCGGTGCCTCCAGGTAGCCAGGGACCACCGCCCAGGTCCGCCCGCGGTCGGTGCTGAGGAAGAGGTAGCTGAAGTGCGTCCCCGCCCACAGCTCGCTGGGGTCCCTGGGGTTGACGGCGACGGTCCAGACCTTGCGCACGGCCAGTCCCCCGTTTCGCGGCACCCAGGTCTGCCCCCGCGTCCTGCTGGCATAGACTCCGTCGTCATGGGTGGCGGCGTAGAGGGTCTTCGTCTGCGCGTCCCAGGCGAAGTGGTTGACGCTCATCCCCCGCAGGTACGGGCCGCGCCGCCGCCAGCGCGCCCGCTTCCCGTCGCTCTCCACCACGTAGAGGCCGTCGGTCGTCCCGACAAAGACCATCACCCTGGGCATCCCCCACCCCCACAGTTCGTCTAGAAGCGTTCGGGCCGCGGTGCTGCAACCCCTCCGTGCGCTCCGCCGCCCTGCCGCCGGTAATCCGCCAGGATCTGCCGGACCGGCCGCGTGCGCCCGCTGTTCCGGGTAGATCTGCGGGGACACCGGGGTCCTCCTTGCGGATGGGCCGCGCAGTAGCGTACGCTGAGCGCGGCTGGCACTCCTTCCCGTGCCCGCGGGCGCGGGGTCGTGCACGACGAGCCGCCCATGATGCGCCGCCCATGACGCGCCTGCGCTGGGGAATTCTCTCCACCGCCCGCATAGGGCTGCGCCGGGTGATCCCGGCCATCCAGCGATCGCACAGCGGCACGGTGGTGGCCATCGCCAGCCGCGATCGGGAGCGGGCCGCCGCGGCCGCCTCCCGCTTCGGCATCCCCCGGGCGCACGGGAGCTACGAGGAGTTGCTGGCCGACCCCGAGGTGGAAGCGATCTACAACCCCCTGCCCAACAGCCTGCACGCCGACTGGTCCATCCGCGCCGCCCAGGCGGGCAAGCACGTCCTCTGCGAGAAGCCGCTGGCCGGCGACGCCGCCCAGGCGGCCCGCATGGTGGAAGCCTGCGCCCGGGCCGGCGTCCTCCTGCAGGAGGCCTTCATGTACCGCTTCCACCCGCAGATCGAGCGCCTCCTGCAGGTGGTGCGGGAGGGCGCCATCGGCTGGCCCTGGCTCGTCCGCTCGGCGTTCACCTTCACCGTCTCCTCCGCGCAGGACATCCGCCTGCGGCCGGACCTGGCCGGGGGCGGCCTGATGGACGTGGGCTGCTACTGCGTCAACCTGAGCCGCCTGCTGCTGGGCGAACCTTCCCGGGCGCATGCGGCGGCGGTCTTCGAACACGGCGTGGACGTGCGGCTGGCCGGCATGCTCCGCTTCCCCCAGGGGGTGGCGCTCTTCGACTGCGGCCTGCGGTTGCCGCCGCGGCAGTTCTGCGAGGTGGTGGGCGAGGAGGGGGTGGTCGTCCTGCCCCGCCCCTTCCAGCCCGAAGAGGAAGCGGCGGTGATCATCGTCCGCAGGGGGGACCGCGAGGAGCGCATCGAGGTCCCGGGGACGAACCAGTACGTGCGGATGGTAGACCACTTCGGCCAGTGCGTCCGGCAGGGCACTCCGCCCCGCTATCCTCCCGAGGACGCCGTGGCCAACATGCGTGCCCTCGACCTGCTGCGGGCCGCCGCCGCGGAATACGCGGTGCCGCCTCCCGGTTCCTAAGGGGAAAGGGCAGACTCTGGAGGTGGTGCCGATGGGAATGCGGATGCACTGGGCCTGTGCCATGGGCCATCCGGTGGAGGCAGACAGCGAGGAGGAGCTGGTGCGCAAGGCCCAGGAGCACATGCAGAACGAGCACGGGATGAAGGTCTCCCGCGAAGAGGTGCTGCGCGACGCCCACCGCCACGGGTAGGGAGTGTGGGCGGGAGAGCCCACCGGGGCCGGCGCCTGCCGGCCCCGCGCTTTTTCTCCCCGTGTGGGGCGTAGGTCGGCCCTGTGGCGCGCAGGCCGGCACGGCGGGGCGCACGCTCCTGACGGGGAGTCAGTCTCGATAGGAATTCGGGGCCCTGACGACGAACGCCAGGGGCAAACCGGCCCGGGGAGGGAGCGACGTGATCGTCAAGCCGCTGGGACGGATCTCGGAGGTCGTCGCCCCGGGCACGGCCGTGCTGGTCAGCGGCGCCTTCGACCCCCTCCACTACGGCCACATCCGCTACATCCAGGCGGCCGCGGCGCACGCCCAGGAGCGCCGCCTCCCGCTGGTCGCCGCCGTAGCCCCCGACGAGTTCGTGGCCGGGCGCCACCCCCTGCTGCAGCGGCTGGACGAGCGCATGGAGATGGTCGACGCCCTCCGCGGGGTGAGCTATGTCGTCCCCCAGGAGCACGAGAGCCTGGCCCCGGCGCTACGGTGCATCCGCCCGCGGTATGTGGTCAAGGGCACGGACTGGCAGGCGCGAGGCCTGCCGAAGGAGGAGCTGGAGGCCATCGAGGAGGTCGGCGCCCAGGTGGTCTGGGTGCCGGTGAGTCCGGTGAGCAGCAGCGACCTCCTGCGGACCGCCTTCTGGCGGTTCGCCGACGAGTGGGTGGGACGGGCCTAGTCCTTCAGCGCGCGTCCGACCTCGGGGCGTACGTTCGGGCATTCCCGCCGGCAACCGGGCAGTGGTAGGTCGCATATGCCGTCAACGGGGGCATCGTCTGCGTCGACCTGTTCGACGCCGCCCGTCCTTGACGAGGTGGCCCGCGCCCTCCAGGCTGCCGCGGGGACGGGGACGGTATGAACGCACCTCGAGACATTGGTCCGGAGTCATGAGGCGCTG
>JBBIIQ010000157.1:0-4840 GCA_037446405.1 Armatimonadota bacterium
GCAGCGTTGGCGCGCCCTCCTAGCCGCCCGGTCGCCGTGTTGTTGATGGCGGCAGTGCTGGCCGTGGGCGCCTTCATCGGATGGCACGCGCGCCGCCCCCCGCCCCCTGTGCTCATCCCAACACTGGTCGCCACGCCGTCGCCGGCCAGCGTGGCCATCAGAGAGGCCGCGCTCGTGCTCCGCCACCAGGGAGAGAAGCAGGCGGAGGTGAAGGCTGATCGGGTCGAGGTAAGTGCCGACACGCGCTTTACTCGTTTCCGCGGCATCTCCCGGGCCACGCTCTATCGGGATGGCGCCCCGGCCCTGCGCCTCCGCGCGCGGGAAATCATCCTGGACCGCCGTACCCAGGACTTCACCGTCCTCGGCGACATCGAGATCGTCTCTGCGCAGGGCGACAGGATGCTCGCCCCCGAGGCCCGCTGGAGCGCGGCGCGGCGCACGCTGACCTTCCCCCGCGGCGTGGAGATCGTGGTCGCCGGGCACCGTGTCCGCGCGAATCGTCTGGTGGTCGACCTGGCCCTGGAAGCGCTGCAGCTCGAGGGCGATGTGGACGTGACCTTCACCCTGGAGGAATCTCTGCCCGAGCTGGGAGGCCCACCGTGAAGGCCGGCAGGTGGCTGCTCCTGCTCGTGGTGGTCGCGCAGGTCGTGGCGGCCGGCCCGGCAGGAGGGCGGCTTCGCGCGACGGCTGCACCTGCCTCCCCGGGAGGCGAGCTCCAGACCGGGCGTCTCCAGGCCGACCGGATACGGTACGACGCACGTGCCCGGGTCTTCCTTGCCGAGGGCAACGTGCGCCTCACCATAGGCGAGGTGGAGATCCGCGCGGCGCGGCTGCGGCTTGACCAGCGCGCCCAGGTGGCGGCGGCTCAGGGTCAGGTTGTGGTGCAGCAGCCCGGAGCCCGGCTGGCCGCCGACAGTGTCCGTTACGAGATCCGCCCCCGGACGGCAGAGGCCGAAGGCCACGTGGTGCTGGTGCAGGCGGACATGGCGCTGCGCGCGGGCCGGGTGCGCTTTGCCCTCGACACGCGAGTGACCCAGGCCTCGGCCGGGGTCACGGTGACGCGAAAGGACCTGGAGGTCCGGGCCCCGGTGCTGACCCACGACGGCCGCACCGACCAGGTGACGGCAGAGGGCGGGGTGCGCCTGAGCCAGGCCGGCAGCATCCTGACGGGCGCGCGGCTGGCTGCCAACCTCCGCACCATGCGTGCGGAGGTGAGCGGCGGGGCCCGTCTCGTCCGTCCGGGGACACCGGCGGCAGGTGGCGCTGAGCCGCTGGTGGACGCCCTGGCCCGGGAGGAGACGACCATTACCGCTGAACAGATGCGCTTTCGCTGGGACGTCCCTGAGGCCGAAGCCAGAGGCGACGTGCGCGTGCGCCAGCGCGATCGCGCAGCCCGCGCGGCCCGCGGTCGGTACTCGGAGGCGGAGGGGCGTCTTGTGCTGGAAGGAGATGTGGTCGTCGAGGGCCTGACGGGAGACCTGTTGCTGCCGGAGGGCGCGCGGCCCACAGCCGAGGAAGCGCGCCAGGCTCTGGCCGCGCCGGCGCAGCTCGCCTGTGGTCGCCTCACGCTTTTTCTCCAGTCGCGCGACATGGAGGCCGAGGGGCAGGTGAAGGTGACGCAGGGGGCGCGGCTGGCCACGGGCGACCGCGCCCGCTACACCCACCGCGACCGCCGCGTCACCGTCAGCGGGAACGTCTACCTGCAGGACGAGGAGGGCAACACCATCCGGGCGGATCGCGTCATCATCGGCCTGCGGGAAGAGACGTTCGAAGCCCTGGGAAACGTTCAGACAGAGTTCAAGGTGACACGAACGAGGTGAGCCGCAGTCCCCGGGGGAGCCCCCGGGGAGCCTTGTCGCTGGATCGGGGGAAGGTTGCAGGAGTCCGCAGGGTAACTGTCGTAAAGGCCTCGCAGGACCAGACCCACAAGACAATCTCGCGCCACTCCCTTCGTAGCCCTGCCGGAAAGGGGGTGATGTCTACAACCCATGCGCGTTGGACGGCGGAACAGGTCATCGAGGAGGTGATCGAGCTTGCAGAAGCGCTCCTCGGCAGTCCTGGTTCTAGCGATCGGCACGGCCCTGGCGGTCAGCGGGTGCGGCGTGATCGGGGCGCCCCCTGCGGCCGTCGCTCCGTTCTCAGTGCTGGTGATCCTGGGGAGCGGCAGCGGCGGCTTCAGCGGGCAGCCCGCCGCCGGGGTCGTCGTGACCGTCACGCCCGCTGGCGGCAGCGCGGTCTCGCAGACTACCGACGCCAGCGGCCGGGCGAACTTCTCCTCGTCCCCTTCCGGAACGTACGATGTCAGCGCCGCGCCGCCCTCGACCCTGCCCGCAGCCGCACTGACGATCCGTGACCTGAATGTGGCCACGACGGGCAGGGACATCGTCCTCATCCTGGCCCACCGGCTCCCCAGCGACCAGGTGCCACCCCGCACCATCTCCGGCCCCTTCACCGGCACGATCACGGGGACGCTGCGACGCGAGGACGGCACCCCTCAGGCCGGACCCGACAACTGCAGCTCCTCGACGGCTTCCTGTCACGTTCCCGGGAACCTGGGTATCGTCACGTACACCGGGCTCTTCGACGACATTACCGACGCCGGCGGCAACTTCACCATCAACCGGAGCGGGATGTCCAACGACCGCCCGGCCGTCACCGGATCGCTCTTCGGCGGCAACTGGGATGGGATCGGGGGGCTGGGCAGCGGCGTGCTGGGGGCGACACACCTCTACTTCACCCGGTACGCCTATGATCCGGCGGTCAACCTGGTCGGGGGGACCCTGGCCTACGGCGACTTTCAGATGGCGAACGTCACGGGAAGCCTCCCCACGGTGCTGGACAGCGAGGGACAGAGCTTCCTCGCGCCGTTCAACGTCGGGGGCACAGTAGGATTCTCCGTCACCGACCTGTTTCTCTACCACGCCATCCACAGCCTCGACCTGTGGCTGAGCGAGGTCTACCACGACAGTGGCGTGACCTCGGTGACGACCCCCATCCCGCAGATCTCGCTGGCGCAGAGCGTCTACTGGTACGGGCTCGGTTTCGCCGGGGCTCTCGACACCACCACGTTGACCTTCACGGTGTTCGGCCAGACGACCACCTACCTGACCAGCGGGGCGGCGGCGCTGAACGTCAGCTACCTGCCGCGCCCGGGCACTCCGACGGTCGGTGCGGGCAACCCGCCGGCGATCAGCTGGGCGGCCAGCTCCGGGGCTACCGTCTACGAGGTGGATGTCTTCGATGCGAGCGGAAACCTGGTCTACTACGCGGCCACGAGCTCGAGTCTCTCCGTGACCATGCCTGCGGCGCTGCCAGCCGGGAGTTACAGCGTCATGGTCTTCGCCAACGATAGCCTCACGTCCACCGACTACATCGGGCGTGAGCGACTGCGTCCGGCCGTACGGGCGCGGGGAGGGTTGCTGCGGCCGACCGCCCTTCGCTTCCGGGTCGCCAGGCAGGATCGGGCGCAGCTGGCCCGCAGCGTTGCTCCGCTGCGCCAGGCTCTGCGCGCGGGTGGCGTCCTGCACCGCCCGCTCCTCGACCGGACGCCTTTCAGCAACAACGACGACCGCTGGTCGTGGTCGGACGACATTGCCTTTACTCGGTGAGGGGAGGGGTGACCATGAGGATCCGGACTGCGAGTGCCCGGCCTGTGCTGACGTCTCGCTTCCTCATCCCGGCCGCCCTGGTCCTGACCACGGCGTGCGGCTCCGTGGTAAGCCCTCCCGGTACACCCGGCAGCGGGACCGCACCGGGATTTCCTCCGGTTTCCAGCGCGCCGGCTGACCAGTACGTGGCCGGCCAGATTGTGGTGAAGTACCGTCCCGGCGCGACCCCCAGGGACATCGGCTCGGCCAGGGCCCTCCGCCAGGCCACCGCCACAGGGCGAGGCGGGGGCTTCACCTTTGTGCTTGCGGAGGTGCCACCGGGAAGGGAGGCGGAGTACATCGCCCAGTATGCGGCGCAGCCTGGCGTCGAATACGCGGAGCTGAACCTGCGCCGCTGGCGGGTCGACGGCGAGACTGTGCAGGTGGCAGGCTCGGGGGGCACCATCCCCGCCCTTACCCCCAGCGGAGCGATCAGCCCCACCGACCCCAAGCTCAGCGAGTTCCACTCGGCCTTCCAGGTCACGCGTCTGGACGGCACGGTCACCCCCGCCTCTGAGGCCACCTGGCAGTGGGACCTGCACCGCATCGGCGCTCCCGTGGCCTGGGGTTCCGTGGATGGGAGCGGGGTGAAGGTTGCCATCACCGATGAAGGCGTGGACTGCACCCACCCCCAGCTTGCCGGAAAGTGCCTCCCCGGATGGGATGCCGTCGACAACCTGGCCATTCCGGCCGGCGCCAACTCCGATACGGGCGGGCACGGGACCCACGTGACCGGGACGGTGGCGGCGAAGGCGGACGGGGTGGACATGGTGGGCGTGGCTCCGGGCGCCCAGATCATCCCCATCCGGCTGCTCGGTCCCCAGGGAGGGACGACGATGATGGTCGTCAACGGCATGCTCAAGGCCGTCGAGCTGGGGTGCCAGGTGTTCAATGCCTCCTGGGGTGGTCTGGTGGGATCGCGCGCGGAGGTGGACGCCATTGAGTTCGCCATTGCCAACAACTGCGTGCCGGTCTTCGCCGCCGGCAACGCCTTCTCCCCGACCAACGCCCCCGCCTACCCGGCGGCGTTCGCGACGACGATCTCCGGGATGATCGCGGTCGCCTCCTCCACACCGACCAACCGCGTCTCCACCTTCTCCTCTGCCGGCCCCTACGTGACCATCGCCGCCCCGGGCGAGCCGATCTATTCCCTCTTTCCCCCGGCCCAGGGGAGCAACGGGTTCATCAGGGGC
>JBBIIQ010000158.1:0-4810 GCA_037446405.1 Armatimonadota bacterium
CCGGCTGCGGGAAGAGCACCCTGGCCCGGGCGCTGCTGCGCATCCTCCCGCCGCAGACCGAGGTCCGCGGCCGGGTGCTGCTGGAGGGGACGGACCTGCTGCAGCTGCGGGAGGACCAGATGCGTCGTCTCCGCTGGGCGCGCATGGCCCTGGTGCCCCAGTCCTCGATGAACGCCCTGAACCCGGTGCACCGCGTGGGTGACCAGATCACCGAGGCGATCCGCGCCCACCGCCCCCTCTCCCCGACCGCCGCGCGCCGCCAGGCGGCGACCCTACTGCAGACCGTGGGGCTGGACGCAGGCCGCTTCACCAGCTACCCGCACCAGCTCTCCGGCGGGCAGCGGCAGCGCGCGGTCATCGCCATGGCGCTGGCCCTGCAGCCGCAGGTGCTCATCGCCGACGAGCCGACCACGGCGCTGGACGTGATCACGCAGCACGCCGTCGTCAGGGAGCTGATCCGTCTGCGCCGGGCGCTGGGGGTGGCGATCCTCTACATCTCCCACGACATCTCCCTGGTGGCGCAGACCTGCGACCGCATCGCCGTCATGTACGCGGGCCGCCTGGTGGAGGTGGGGCCCACACGGCAGGTCCTGCACCGCCCCACCCACCCCTACACCATGGGGCTGCGCAACGCCTTCCCCGACCTGCGCCGCGCCGGCCGGCTCATCTCCATCCCCGGCGCGCCGCCGTCGCTGCTGGGTGAGGGGCGCGGCTGCCCGTTCCAGCCGCGCTGCCCCTTCGCCGTGGAGGCCTGCACCGCCGTCAGCCCGCAGTTGCTCCCCGGAGAAGACGGACAGCAAACCGCCTGCCACCGTGCCGCCGAGGCGCCGGCGTTGCGCCTCCTGGCCGAGGACGAGCGGCTCTGGGAGCAGGTGCCAACATGAAGAGCATGCAGAGACCGCAGCAACCGGCCATCCCCACCGACGGAACGGCGCCGTTGCTGGACGTGCGCGACCTGCGCAAGGACTTCTTCCTCCGTGGCGGGGTCGCCGGGACATCCTGGAGGCGGATCGCGGCGCTGGCCGGGGTGAGCTTCTCCGTCCTGCCCGGCCGGATCCTGGGCGTGGTGGGGGAGAGCGGCTCGGGGAAGTCCACGCTGGGCGAGCTGGTGGTCGGCCTGCAGGAGCCCACTGCGGGAGAGGTCTGCTTCGACGGGCGACTCCTCTCCGCCTGGCTGCGCCGCACCCCCCGGGAGTTCCGGCGTCGGGCACAGATCATCTTCCAGAATCCTTACGAGTCGCTCAACCCTCGCTTCACCGTCATGGACGCGGTGGAGGAACCGCTGATCATCCACGGGGTGCCCCGGGCGGAGCGCCGCGACGCCGTGGTGCAGACGCTGGCGGATTGCGGGCTGCGCCCGCCGGAGGCCTTCCTCCCCCGCTACCCCCACGAGCTCTCCGGCGGGCAGCGGCAGCGGGTAGCCATCGCCCGCGCTGTCGTCGTCGACCCCGACTTCCTGGTGGCCGACGAGCCCGTCTCCATGCTGGACGTCTCCGTCCGCTCCGGCATCCTCAACCTCCTGGCGGAGCTGCGGCAGCGCCGCGGCCTGGCCATCCTGTTCATCTCCCACGACCTGGCCACGGTGCGCTACCTCTGCGACGAGATCATCGTCCTCTACCTGGGGCAAATCATGGAGCAGGGCGCCGCGGCAGAACTGGTGCGCCGGCCGCGCCACCCCTACACCCAGGCGCTCCTGGCGGCTGCTCCCGTCGCCGACCCCGACCAGCCGCTGGGCGAGGTGCCCGTGCGCGGCGAGCCGGAGACCAGGGCGCATGGGAGGGGATGTGTCTTCGCGCCGCGCTGTCCGCACGCCGTGGAGCGTTGCCAGGTGGAGACGCCCCCGCTGCGTCCGGTGGTCCCGGAAGTCCTCGCCGCGTGCCATTTCGCCACGCCACAGGGCCGCATCGAGGTGTCCACATGACCGCCACGGACCAGATCGCCGGATTCGTCCACGAACTCTCCGTTGCCACGCTCTCGCCGGCCGTGATGGCGGTGGCGCGGCGCTGCCTGCGGGACGCCCTGGGCTGCATCCTCGGCGGCGCCGGCACCGAGCCGGGGCGCTATGCTGCCGCCCTGGCGCGGGAGATGGGTGGAGCGCCGGAGGCCACCCTCGTCCTCAGCGAGAGCCGGCTGCCCGCGCCGCTGACCGCCTTCGCCCACGCCACCATGGCCAACGCCCTGGACTTTGACGATACCCTCTTTGGCCACCCCGGAGCCACCGTGGTCCCCACGGTGCTGGCGCTGGGGGAGGCGGTCGGAGCCGAGGGCTCCGCCCTGCTGGCGGCACTGGTGGCAGGCTACGAGGTCTCCGCGCGGGTCGTGGCCTGCGCCCGGCCGCTGATCCCCCGCTATACGACCATGTGGGATCTGGGGACGCTGCAGACCTACGGGGCGGCCGCCGCGGCGGCGAAGCTCCTCGCGCTCCCCCCGGAGAAGGTGAACGCCGCGCTGGGCCTGGCGGGGGCCACGGCGCCGGCCCCGCTGGGGCGGAAAGACCGCGTGCTGGCGGAAGAGGGGCGCTCGATGGTCAAGTCCGCCTACGGGTGGACGGCGTACAGCGCCATTCTGGCGGCGCGCCTGGCACAGCGCGGCTTCACCGGCCCGGCCCACATCTTCGACGGCACCATGGGGTTCTGGGAGATGGACGCCGCGGCGACACCGCGCATCGCCCACCTCACGGACCGTCTGGGCGAGACCTACCTCCTCGAGGAGGTGCAGTTCAAGCCCTACCCGGCGTGTCGCTTCCTGCATCCAGTCCTTGACGGCGTTCGCGATCTCCTCGCCGGCGGGGTGGGGGGGGAAGCGGTTCGCGGCGTGGAGGTGAGAGGATTTGCCCTGCTGCAGGACGAGTACCACAACATCCCCCGCCCGCGCAGTCCCACCGACGCCCAGTTCAGCGTGCCGTACACGGTGGCCGTCATGCTGCTGGACGGCCGCCTCGCCCCCGAAGCCTTCACCCCCGAGCGGCTGACCGACCCCCGCGTCCTGGCGCTGGCGGAGCGCGTGCGCGTCACGGTCGACCCCGACTTCGAGGCCGCCTACCCGCAGCAGCTCGGAGCGGCTGTGACGATAACGACCACTGACGGCCGCCGTCTGGAGGTGCGCGTGGACCGCCCCCGGGGCGATCCGGGACGCCCGCTGACCGAGGAGGAGCTGAGCGAGAAATTCCGCCTGCTGGCCGAGCCCGCTCTGGGCCGCGACAGGGCCGCGGTCCTGGGTGCTCTGGTCGACGCCCTGCCCCAACTGGACTCTGTGTCCCGCCTCACCGCGCTGCTGCGCGCCCCTGCGGCGGGCTGATGCCTGCGACCCCGGCCCGCCGTGCTTGACGGTCGCGTCGCCCTGGTCACCGGCGCCGGCCGGGGCATCGGCCGGGCGACGGCGCTGGCGCTGGCCCGAGCTGGCGCCCACGTGGCGGTGAGCTACTACACGAGCATCGACGGCGCGGAGGCCGCCGTCGGGGAGATCTCCGGACTGGGGCGGCGCGCCGTCGCCGTGCCTGCCGACGTGGCGGACGGCGCCCAGGTGACTGCCATGGTGGAAGCCGCCCTCCGGGAGATGGGCCGCATCGACATCCTGGTGAACAATGCAGGGATCGCCTCACAGGCCGCCACCGCCGACCTGACCGAGGCGGAGTGGGACCGCGTCGTGGACGTCAACCTGAAGGGAGCCTTCCTCTGCGCGCGGGCGGTGCTGCCGACCATGATGGCGCAGCACTGGGGGCGCATCATCAACATCTCGTCCATCGCCGGGCAGACCGGAGGCCGCCTCGGAGCCCACTACGCCGCGGCGAAGGCAGGGCTGCTGGGGTTGACGAAGTTTCTGGCCCGGGAGCTGGCCCCCTGGGGGATCACGGTGAACGCCGTGGCGCCGTCGGGTATCCCCACCGACCTCCTGTCCCGGGCGGGAGTGGATCCGGCGGTGCTGGCCGAGCGCCCCGTGGGGCGCGCCGGGACCCCTGAGGAGGTGGCGGCGGCGGTGGTCTTCCTGGCTTCCGACGCCGCCGCATACATCACCGGGCAGACGATCAGCCTCAACGGCGGGCTGTGGATGGGCTAACCCGGCCCCCCGCCGCGCCGCGGCGAAAGGAGCGGATACATGATCGACCCACGCGGATTGCTGGCGGAGATGCTGGACGGCACCCTGCGGCGCATCCACCGGGCCCTGACCGACATCACCGAGGAAGATGCGCGGGCCCGTCCCCAGGGCCTCACCTCCATCGTCTGGCAGGTGGGCCACATCGCCCTGGTCGACGCCCGGGCGCTGCTGCGCAGCGGGGTGGCCGTCGAGGTGCCTCCCGCCTTCGAGCCCCTCTTCACCACCGGCAGCGGCGGGGACGCCGACTACCCTCCGCTGGCCTCCGTGCTCCCGGTGCTTGACGGGGTGAACGACCGGCTGCGGCAGCTGGCGCAGGCAGGGGACCTCACCCGGACGGTGGAGGGGACGCACAGCTACGCCACGACGGGCGAGGCGCTGCTCTTCCTCGTCTACCACCGCGGCTACCACATCGGGAAAATCACCACGCTGCGGGCGCTGCTGGGAAAGCCGCGCGTCTTCGGCTAGCGCCGCCATGAACGTCCCGTAGGCGTTCTCCGGGCCGGCCGGAACCACCAGGTGCGGACCGATGGCGGCCAGCTTGTCGTTGAAGGCGGCAAACCCGCCGGCCATCCCCAGGGCGGTCCAGAAGAGGACGTGGGTCAGCACCCACATCAGCGAGAACTGGATCACGTCCGTGTAGACCACCGCCAGGTAACCGCCCATGAGGGTGTACACCAGGACCACGGCACCGCCGACCACCATGCCGGCGATGTAA
>JBBIIQ010000159.1:0-4773 GCA_037446405.1 Armatimonadota bacterium
CACCGGGGCCGCGGTCAGGGCCAGGCTGACGCCCAGCCCGGTGAGGGGGTCGGTGCAGGCCGCGGCGTCGCCGACGAGGATGACGCCGTCCGCCACCACCGGGCCGGCGGAGGGACGAAGGGGTCCCACTGCGCGCGGTCCGCCGCAGACCTGTGCCGCGCGCAGGCGCGGCCGGAGCGAAGGAAAGGACCGCAGCGCATCCTCCAGCACGCCGGCCACCCTCCCGGGCCGCGCGTCGCGCGCCTGCGCCCCGAGCGCCTCCCGGGGCAGGACCAGCGTGACGTTGGCCCAGCCGTCGGGGAGGACCGAGACCCCGCAGTAGGCCTCTCGGCCCAGGTGCATCTCACCGAACCCCCCGTGGGCGGGCAGGCCGCGGACGTAGATGCCCAGGGCATAGCGTCCCCGGCGCAGGGTTCTGCGGCGCAGCCCGGCGGCCCGGGCGACGCGGGAGTGCATCCCGTCTGCTCCGACCAGCAGTCTCGCTTCCAGCGTGCCCCCGTCCGTGCAGATCTCCCAGTGCCGGCCGCGGCGGGCCACCGCTCGCGCCGGGCTCCCGGTGTGCACCTCGGCGCCAGCGCGGCGGGCGGCCTGCAGGACGGCGTCGTCCAGGACGACGCGGCCCAGCGCCAGCCCGGTACCGCCGGGGAAGGGGGCGAAGACCTCCCGGCCCTGCGGCGAGACGACGAGCATCCCCTGCAGGCTCTGCGCGCGCGGCCGGACCTCCGCGAGCACGCCCAGGCGGTCCAGGGCCGCAGTCCCCAGCGGGTGGAGGAAGTCGCCACAGGGCTTCTCCCGGGGGAAGCGGGCGCGGTCCAGCACGACCACCTCCACGCCGTGCCGTGCCAGCTCCAGGGCCGTGGCCGCCCCCGCCGGCCCGCCGCCTACGACCACCACGTCAACCCGCCGGCGCATCTGTCGCCTCCTTGACCAGGGCCAGGCGGAAGAGCAGGTGGCGGGTCAGGCGCACGCCCTGCAGCCCGGCGTCGGCCACCAGGGCGCGCGCCTCGCCTGCAGTGTATGCCCGCAGGACGGAGCGCGGCCCGTCCACCCTGGTCAGCGGGTTGCGCAGCAGCACCCGGGCCAGCAGCTTCGCCCCCAGGTAGTCCGCCCGCGAGCGCACCAGGTCGGTGACGACGAAGCCCCGTCGGCTTATCCGGTCCAGCTCCCGCAGCGCCGCCACCGCCTCGGCCGGGGAGAGGTGGTGCAGGGCGGTGGCCAGCAGCGCCACGTCCACGCTGCGGTCGGCCAGGGGCAGGGCGCGCGCGTCCCCGCGCAGCACGGTGATCTCCGGGATGCCGGCCGACCGTTCCCGCGCGATAGGGCCCGCGTGCGGGTGGCGGTCGATGGCCACGGCGTGCAGGCGCAGCCCGCGGCGACGTCCCCAGAGGACGAAACTGCGCAGCAGGTCCGCCCCGCCGCTGGCCACGTCGGCGACGGTCAGGGCGCGGTCGTCGGGGCGGATGAAGTGGCGCAGGCGGCGCAGCACCAGCCCCCGCACCCCGAGCAGGCGGTTCAGCACGGCCAGCTCCCGCAAGCAGCCGTCCATCAGGGCCCTGGGCTGCGGCCCGTCCATCAGCTCCTCGATCTCCGCGCGGGGGAGTGGAGGGAGCGCGGTCATCGGAGGACAGGGGGCGGCAGGGGCATGGTAGCAGCATCGTACCCGCCGCTGTGCAACAAATCTGTAACCGGGAAGGGCTAGTCGGCGGGCCGGCGCACCACCAGGAGCATGGAGCCCACACCGCGCTGGGTCCTCTCGGGGCGGTTGACCACGCGACCCCCCACGACCAGGGTGGAGGAGCCGCCGCCATCCAGGTTCATCGCCTGGACTGCACCGAGGTCGCGCAGCAGGCCGGCCAGCTCCACCAGGGTCATCCCCGTGCTGTGCGCCGACTTCTCCACGGTGACCAGCAGGACTTTCCCGGCGGCGGTGATGCCCACGGCGGAGCGGGAGGTGCGGCGGCGGGCGAAAGCCGCTGAAAAGGCTTCCCAGCGGAACGGGACGTGAACCTGTCCGTCGCGCACCAGGCGCGGCCCCCCACCCAGCGCGTGCACCACCTTGCCCGGCTCGATAGCCAGGTTCAGGCGCACCCGCTGGCTCACCACGAGCGCGTCGGTGATCAGCCGCCCCTCGCCTTCAGCGGCGGAGAGGACGTAGCCGTCTTCGGGGATGGGGACGCGCCCGGCGGCGAAGGCCACGACGACGCCGTCCTGTACCACCGCGGCGTAGCGGTGCCATTCCGTGAGGGGGCCGTACTCGGGGGTGTAGACAGCGAGGCCCCCCGCCCGCGGAGGGCGGTTCACCGCCAGGACGGGAATCGTGCGTCCCGTGTCGGTCTCCACGGTGCCGCGGAACGTGAAGGACTGGATCACCGGCCCGCCGTCGCTGGTGAGGGCGAAGACGGAGCGCCGCCCGGTGGGCGTGGAGAGCAGCTTGCCGTCGATGACCAGCAGCCCCAGGGGGTGCCCGGTGCGCACGCTGAAGAAGCCTCCGTTGATCGCCGCCAGGGCGTCGTAGCGGGTGGCCGCGGCTGCCGTGGGCTCGTTGCCGGGGATGACCCCTGAACCCAGCACGGGGCGCAGGGCGATCTGCGGGTCGGCCAGGTCGACCTGGACCACGTGGACGGCGCTCCACCCCCTGGCGGTGGGCACGCGCATCGCGCGGTAGGCCACGCTCGACGGCAGCGGCACGGCGGCGCGCCAGGGAGGGAGCACGATCACCGCCAGCTTGTATGGGGCGTTGCGAGTGAAGAGCTTGTAGCGGGTGGCGCCGCGCAGGCTGATGGAGAGGCGGGCGATGCCGCGGGCCACGGCGACCTGGCGCACCACCCCCACGCCGCCGGCATTCACGGCCAGCTCGCGCGGGGCCGGGTTGGCGATGGGCCAGAGGTCCACCAGGAGGCGGCCGCCGGCTGTGGTGGCCCGGAAGCGGACGGGCCGGTCGAGGTGGGCGACGATCTTCACGGCACCGTCCTGTGTGGTCCACCCCAGGTCCAGCAGGCGGGCGTCGGGCTGGGCGGCGGCAGGCTGAGGGGGCAGCAGCAGGAGGAGGATGAGAGCGATCAAGAGGCGGGGCACGATGCTGCTCCGATCCCGGGTGCGGCGGCAGGTGCGCGTCGACTTGTCCTCCATTCTACGACCTGACCTGCCCGGTTTCCTCTTCGGGCAGTCGGGCTGGTTCAGCGCTCGGAGCGACGCCCCCAGGCCAGCGTGACCCGCACGACCCCGCCGGCGTCCTCCCGCACCTGAACCACGTAGAATTGGCGCCGGCGTGCGTCGGCCAGGTAGCGGTCGTAGCGCCGGCCGCTGGGCTTGCGCGTCTCATTGGTCAGCGTGGAGGTCCACCCGGCGGGGGTTCTGGCGGCGTAGAAGTCCCGCACGCGCTCGTAGGGGGCACGCACCGTCAGGTCGGCGCGGGTCCAGTGCGCGGGCCCGAAGCCGAAGGCCACGCCGTCCGCCTCGGCGACGGCGGAAACCTCCGCTCCAGGGTAGTAGGGGAGCATCCCTACGGCGCCGCGCGCGCGGCAGCCCGGAAGCAGCAGGAGCAGCAGCATGATGGAGGCAGCAGGCCTCACGAGGCGGCGGCCCCGACGGGGCGGCGGGTCTCTCCGGCCGAGGGGCCTCACGGGCCGAAGACGATGCGGATCTCGTCCCCGTCCCGGGGCAGGTAGCCCAGGAAGTGCGGAAGTTCCCCGAACTCCTCTGCTCCCGCGCGCCGCACCTGCGCCCGGAGGATGCCGGCCCGGCCGTCGGGGCAGGGATCCCCGTTCTGGTAGCGCTCCCCGGCGACGGCGATGCTGCCGGGGGTGATGCGCACCGGCGTCGTGCGGAAGAAGGTCTCCAGGCTGGCGTTCCTGCCGGCGGTGCGGGGCGTCTGCGGGTGGGTGTAGATCACGCAGTACCCCTGATAATTAAAAAAAAACGGGCCCGGCGGCAGCGGCGGCAGCGTCCGGCCGCAGAGCTCGATAGTCAGGCGGGCGTGCCAGTGGTCGCCCACGCGCGCGGTCCGCGGCTGGCGAGCCAGGGCGGCCATCATGAGGAAGAAGGCCAGGACGACGGCGCCCCCCACCGCCCAGGGCAGAACCCGCCTTCGCCGCGGGGCGCGGGACTTCTGACGACGGCCGGCCATGGCCCCATTGTAGCGCAAGGGGATGTCGTGGCCGCCCCGAATCGTTTCAGCGGTGAACTCGCGCGTTCTCCTCACCTACGGCGCGGTGGCCCTGCTGCTCTTCGCCGCCGGGCTGGGTGCCAGGCAGCTGGCCGCGTATGCCTTCCTCCAGTACGTCCGCTACGCCTCGCCCTTCACCGTCCCCCTGGACTCCACGGCCGGCGGGCCGGCGCTGGCGCAGCGGGTGATCCTGGTGGTGGTCGACGGCCTGCGCCTGGACGCCTTCCAGCAGATGAGCGTGGTGGAGCGCTACCGTCCTCAAGCCTCACTCTGGCGCGCCTTTACCGGTGAGCCCTCGCTCTCCTACCCGGGATGGACCACCATCCTCTCGGGCGCACCCCCCGAGATAAGCGGGGTCACCACGAACTGGTACGAGGGGGCGGTGCGGGTGGACCACCTCTTCGCCGCCGCGAAGCGCAGCGGCCGCGCCACGGCCGCCGCCGGCCACCCGGGGTGGGCGATGCTGTTCGCCGGAAGCGTCGATGAGTTCGTCCCCGTCCCCGATCCGGCCTACACCGATCTGCCGGCGATCCACGACACCTCCGTTGCCGTCACCGCCGCCGGGATCCGCTTGCTCCAGGGGCCGGCGGCGCTGGTGCTCCTGCACT
>JBBIIQ010000160.1:0-4771 GCA_037446405.1 Armatimonadota bacterium
CCGCCGCCCCTCCTTCGTGGAGTACGCCAGCCTGGAGGAGGATGTCTCCCGCCGGGACTTCACGGTCAACGCCCTCCTCTATGATCCCCTGGGCGGGGCGGTGATTGACCTGGTGGGCGGCTACCAGGACCTGGCGGCGCGGCGCATCCGCGCCGTCGGGGACCCGGAGGCGCGCTTCGCCGAGGACCACCTGCGCATGCTGCGCGCCGTCCGCCTCGCCGCGGAGCTGGACTTCTCCATCGACGAGGAGACCTTCCGCGCCATCCAGCGGCGGGCGGGGGAGATCGCCCGGGTCAGCGGGGAGCGCATCCGTGACGAGCTCCTCCGCCTGCTGGTCAGCGGTGGGCGCGCCGCGGGGCTGGACCGGCTGCGGGAGAGCGGGCTGCTGGCGGTGATCCTGCCGGAGGTGGCGGCCCTGGAGGGGGTGGAGCAGCCCTCCGAGTTCCACCCCGAAGGAGACGTCTTCACCCACACCCGGCTGGCCCTGGCCCACCTGCGCGACCCCTCGCCGGTGCTGGCCCTGGCGGTGCTCCTGCACGACGTGGGCAAGCCCCCCACGTTCCGCCGCCTGGAGCGCATCCGCTTCGACGGGCACGACGAGGTGGGCGCGCGGATGGCAGAGGCCGTCTGCCGCCGGCTGCGCCTGAAGGGCGAGGAGACAACGCGGGTCGTGGACCTGGTGCGGGAGCACCTGCGGGTGCGCACCCTGCCGTCCATGCGGCCGGCGAAGGCGAAGCGGTTCCTGGCGCGCCCCGACATCGCCGACCACCTGGAGCTGCACCGCGCGGACTGCCTGGCCAGCCACGGCGACCTGAGCCTGTGGCGGTGGGCGCAGCAGGCCCGGGCCCAGCTCAGCGAGGAGGAGCGGCGGCCGCCCCGCCTGGTCAGCGGCGACGACCTCATCGCCCGCGGCTATCTTCCCGGGCCGGTGTTCCGCCAGATCCTGGACATGGTGCGGGACGCGCAGCTGGAGGGCACGGTGCGCACGCGGGAGGAGGCGCTGGCCCTGGTCGAGCGGCGGTTCCCCCGGGAGGACGGCCGGGACCCTGCGGAGGGCGGCAAGGAAATCAGGCCCGCAGGCGGAAGAGGGGATGTATGAGCGAACAGGACGCGCTGCGCATTTTCTTCGTGGCCCTGGCGGTGATGATCGTCGTCGGGGCGATTCTGCCGACCGTGGCCCCCTGGCTGGTCGCTCTGCTGGACCGCACCGTGCTGAAGGAGGAGGAGCCCTCCCACAAGCGCTGACCCGAGCGGAAGGCGCCCCCGCGCCCGGAGGCGTCCGCCCGGGACCCGCTCAGTCCGGGTCGTCCGCCTCGACCCCGGCCGGCGCGCCCAGCGGCGCACCTTCCTCCCGGCCGTCCCGGACCACGAACTCCTGGTCAAGGCGGCGCAGCCGCACCACGATGCCGCCGTACTCCAGTTCGGAGTAGGGCAGCGTGGCGGGCTGGAAGAACCCCTGCCGGCGCATGTCCATGGCCTTCGCCGCCACCCGGTCGCGCACGTGGTGCCAGAACGGGTCGGCGAAGAGGTCGGCCGGGGTGCTGAGGATCCCGTTGTGCACGGAGAAGCCCAGCGCCGAAACCATGGGCACGCAGAAGAAGGTGGAAGCGGGCGTGTTGATGGGCACCGGCATCAGGGGCAGGTTATGGCTGCCCCGGGTGTCCCCGGCGACGAAGGCCCCCAGGGCGAAGGGGGGACCGAACTCCTCGGTGGCCGGGAAGATCTTCTGCACCCGGACGACGGCCACCGGGTCGTCCTTCCCCACGTAGCGGCCGGCGATGTTGCGCAGCCGGGAGGTGGCCACGGCCACGGCCTGCTCATGCGGGTACTTGCGGGACCAGATGGACTCGATGGCATAGCGGTGCGTGTCCCGCAGCAGCGCCGCGATGTCGTAGAGCCGCTCCGGCGCCGGCAGGACGATGACGCGGTCGCCCTCGGTGTGGTCCACATCCATGATGTGGAAGGTAAACCCGTCGTGCAGCGCCTCCGAGAGCAAAAGCCCCGAGGAGTACATGGGGTCGGCGAAGGTCAGGTAGAGGGGGAGGTTGAACGCCCCCGGCTCCGTCTTGTCCGCGGCGAAGACCACCAGGGCCTCGTTGGGCCGCTCCTCGAACTCCATCTCGGCGGAGGCCGGGCCAAGCCCCCGCACGTTGCCGGAGAAGGCGTCCTTCAGCAGGTCCTGCCCCGCGCCGTAGAGCCCCTGGGCCTTGGCCTTCTCTGTCCCTTCACGAAATGCCGTCCAGGCCAGCTCGTGCACCCCGGCGTTCCCCACCCCGTGGGTGTGGGTCATGATCAGGGCGATGTCGTCGCCAGTGTGGCAGACGAAGGCGTCGACGAGCAGTGACCCCTTGGCGCGCTCCACCCGCTCCCGGACGATGGCCAGGACCTCGGGGCTGGGGAGCGTGTGGCCCCCGATGCTCCCGATGTCCGCCTTGATTACGCTGAGGGTGATGCGCATGGCCTCCCCCTCCTTTCGTGGCCGGTCCGGTAGTCAGAGAGGCTTACCTCGATTGTACCCCAGGGCGAGGGAACGCAGCCACCGCGCCCGCGGACGGCGGAGGCGGGGCGCGACGGCGGCGCAGAGGAAATCCCCCGGAGAGGTCGAACAGACCGGAAGATGGCTGGGCGACTGCGGGTCAGCCGCTTCCAGGTGGAACGGGAGGGGGGCCACCTTCGTGTGGCCGTGGAGCTGGCACGGGACGGCCAGACGGCGCAGGGCTTCGCGGAGACGGGGGAGGGCGAGCAGGCCGCCCTCTTTGCCGCCGCGGCGGCCACCGTCGCCGCCCTGAATCAGTTCCTGCCGGGGCCGTGGCGCCTGCGCTGCGAGGCGGCGGTGCTGCAGCCGGTGGCGCAGCGGGAGGCGGTGATCGTCCAGCTGCAACTGCGCTCCGAGGAGGTGGAAGAGCGGCTCGTCGGCAGTGCCGTAACCGACCGCATCCCCGAGGAGGCGGCGGTGCGCGCTGTGCTCAACGCAGCAGAACGTCGGATGACACCCCTGCTAGGGTGAGGGGTGTGTGCGGTTCGCTCGCCTGCGGGCGGGCGGCCGTCCATGGAGGCAAGGTTTGCACTCACCGATGCAGACGCGCGTGATCGCCCTGGTCAACCAGAAGGGCGGCTGCGGCAAGACCACCACGGCGGTCAACCTCAGCGCCTCACTGGCGCTGTCCGGGCGGAAAACCCTCCTGGTCGACCTGGACCCGCAGGCCAACGCCACCATCAGCGTGGGCGTCGATCCCACCCAGTTAAGCAAGACCATCTACCACGTGCTGGTGGAGGGGGAGACCGACAACGGGCCCGCCGTCCGCCTGGAGGACGTGGTGCTGCAGACCAAAGTGCCGCTGCTCGACCTCGCCCCCTCCTCCATCGACCTGGCGGCAGCGGAGCTGGAGCTGGCCGCCCGCATCGGCCGGGAGAACGCCCTGCGCAAGCGCCTCAGCCCCCTGGCACCGGCCTACCAGTACGTGATCATCGACACCCCACCGTCCCTGGGGCTGCTCACCCTGAATGCCCTGGTGGCCTGCGACGGCGTGATCATCCCCATCCAGACCCACTACTACGCTCTGGTGGGCATGCGCCAGCTCCTGCAGACCTTGAGGATGGTCCGGGAGGAGGTCGGCCACCAGGTGGAGATCGTCGGCGTCCTGCCCACCATGTACGATTCGCGCACCAACATCAGCAACGAGATCCTCCAGGGCATCCGCGAGCGCTTCGGCGACGCGGTCTTCCAATCCACCATCAACTTCAACATCAAGCTGGTGGAGTCGTCGATGCAGGGTGTGCCGCTCTTCGTGACGCAGCCTGCCTCCCGCGGTGCCCAGGACTACATGAACCTGGCCAAGGAGGTCATGGCCCATGAAGAGCGGGCGCGAGGAGCTGCGGCGCGGCGTTAGGGAGATCCTGGACGGCGCCTCGCAGGATCTGGAGTCGTTGCTCTCCACCCCGGCGGCGCCAGCGGCGGAGCGACGGCCGCATACCCCGTCCACAGAGGCCCGCCCGGTGCTGCGGCTGGTGCGGGACCCCGCCCCGCCCGTCCCGGCGGCGTCGGTCCCCCCGCCGATTCCAGAGGCCGTCCTGCCGGAGATGCCCGCGGCCCTGCCGCGGAAGGGGGTCTGCCAGGCCTACTTCCTGAACAAGCGGTGCTGGGAGGTGGCGGAGGCCTTTTGCAACACCGCCCTGCACGTATGTATGACCCGGGAGTGCCCCATCTACCACCTGTACAAGGAGGAGATGGAGCGGCGCTTCGCCGCCAAATTCGCCCACTTCTGGTAAAGGGGCGTCCCCTCTGGTATTCCTGTTCCTGTGGCGGAACAGGCGGCCCCCCTGCGGGTCTTCATTGAGGCCCTGCCCGAGCACGTGGGGCAGACGGTGGAGCTGCGCGGCTGGCTGTACAACCGCACCGATAAGGGCAAGCTGCAATTCCTGCTGGTGCGCGATGGGACGGGCATCGCCCAGTGCGTGGCCTTCCACAAAGACCTGGACGAGGCGACCTTCGCTGCCGCCGCCGCGCTGACGCAGGAATCGTCGCTGACCCTGACGGGGACGGTGCGCGCCGACCCGCGCGCGCCCGGCATCCCCGGCGGCTACGAGATCGGCGTGACGGCGTTGCAGGTCGTCCAGAAGGCCGATGAATACCCGATCACCCCCAAGGAACACGGCGTCGAGTTCCTGATGGACCACCGCCACCTGTGGATTCGCTCCACGCACCAGTGGGCCACGCTGCGCGTCCGCGCCACGGTGATCAAGGCCATCCGCGACTGGCTGGACGATCACG
>JBBIIQ010000161.1:0-4720 GCA_037446405.1 Armatimonadota bacterium
GATGCGCGCCGACCTCGCCGACGAGCTCCGCGACCTCCTCGACCGGCGCGGCCGGCGCTACCTGGTGGTCCTGCAGGCCGGCCGCGTCCACGACCTGCGGGGCGGGAAGCTGCCGCTGGACGAGCTGATCGGGCAGGAGGAGGGCATCACCGTGGCCACCTCCCGGGGGGAACGGGTGCTCGTCCTGCGCCCCACCCTGGCGGAGTTCGTCCTGGAGATGCCCCGCGGGGCCCAGGTGATCTATCCCAAGGACCTGGGCGTCCTGCTGCTGTGGGGAGATGTCTACCCGGGGGCGACGGTGCTGGAGGCGGGCACGGGCTCGGGCGCGCTGACCATGACGCTGCTGCGCGCCGTGGGGCCGGCCGGCCGCGTCATCTCCTACGAGGTGCGGGAGGACTTCGCCCGCCAGGCGCGGCGCAACATCGAGAGGCTGCTCGGGCCGGTGCAGAACCTGACCCTGCGGGCGCACGACATCTACACGGGGATCCCCGACCGCCCGGTGGACCGGCTCTTCCTGGACCTGCCCGAGCCCTGGCGGGTGGTGCCGCATGAGGCGGAGGCGCTGCGCCCCGGCGGGGTCTGGGTCTCCTACGTCCCCACGGTGCCGCAGGTGGCGCAGACGGTGACGGCGCTGCAGGCGGAGCCCCGCTTCGCCGCCAGCGAGACCGTGGAGGCGCTGCTGCGTCCCTGGCACATCGACGGCCAGAGCGTCCGCCCCGCCCACCGCATGGTGGCGCACACGGGATTCATCACCACCGCACGACGGGTGGTGGGGAGGGGGTGAAGGATGGCGCGGGTGGAGGCATCGCTGGTCATCGCCGCCCCCGTGGAGGAGGTCTACGCGCAGGCCAGGGCGGTGGAGGACTTCCCCCGCTTCATGCCCGACCTGGAGAGCGTGGAGGTCCTGGAGCGGTGGGACGGCCACACGGTCACCCGCTGGGTGGGCGTGGTGCAGGGGCGGAAGATCCGCTGGGTGGAGGAGGACCTCTGGGACGACGCGGCGCACCGCTGCACCTTCCGCCAGCGGGAAGGGGACTTCAGCCGCTATGAGGGGACGTGGTCCTTCGAGCCGGAGGCGGAGGGGACGCGCACCACAGTGACGGTGGACTTTGAGATGGACATTCCGCTGGCCGGGCCGCTGATCAGCACCCTGCTGCGGACCTTGATGCGCAAGAACGTGGAGGGTATGCTGAGGGCATTGAAGGAGCGCATCGAGCGCCCACAGACGCCGCAGGCAGGGGAGAGGCGCTGAGGAGGTGGACGATGACGGAGTGGCTGGACACGCACCTGCGCACCCTCGTGGGGCGCTACCTGGACAACGAGCGGGGACAGGACGTCCTGGTCTGGCTGATCGTGCTCTTCGTGCTCTGGCTGGTGCTGGCCGGCCGGCGCGTGGTGGTGCAGTAGAAGGCCAGCGTCACAGCGGCCTGCGCGTGCGCACGGCGAGGCAGGAGGTGAACGGCGTGCAGCTGTGGTGGGAGGTGGTAGGACGGCAGTGGCTGGCCCGCCTGCGGCGGGAGGGGGGGCAGACGGAGATCGTCATCGCCCTGATCCTGTTCATCGTCATCCTCATGCTGGCGGGGCGCCGCGTCGTCGTGCAGTAGGGCGGCAGCCCTGATCACGGTGGGGAAGCCGCAGCGGTAGGGCTGCGGCTTCTTCGTCTCTCTCCCGGTGCGGGCGGGCCGCGCCCGCGGCGTCCGCGGCGGAGAAAGTTGTCCCGGGGCGGCGGAATCTATAAGATGAGGCTCCCATGCGCACGGCCGTCACCGTCCCCATCGCCCAGCCCATCATCGGTCAAGAGGAGCGGCAGCGGATTCTGGAGGTCCTGGCGTCGGGGATCCTCGTCGCCGACCGGATGGTGCGTGAGTTCGAGGAGGCCTTTGCCGCCTACCTGGGCCTGCCGCACGCCGTGGCCACGTCCTCCGGGACGACGGCGCTGCAGGTGGCCCTGGAGGCGTTGGGCGTCGGCGCGGGCGACCGTGTCGTTACCACCCCCTTCACCTTCGCCGCCACCAGCCACGCCGTCGTCCACGCCGGGGCGCGGCCGGTCTTCGCCGACGTGGACCCGCGGACGTACAACCTGGATCCGGCCGCGGTGGAGGCGGCAGTGCGGGAAAGCGGCGCGCGCGCCGTGATCGTCGTCCACCTCTTCGGCCTGCCCTGTGACATGGCGGCCATCAGCGAGATCGTCCGCCGCCACCGCCTGCTGTTGATCGAGGACTGCGCCCAGGCCCACGGCGCCGCCTTTCAGGGACGCAAGGTGGGGACGTTCGGCCACGCGGCGATCTTCAGCTTCTACCCTACGAAGAACATGACCACGGGCGAGGGCGGGATGATCGTCACCGCCGACCCGGAGGTGGCCCGCCGCGCGCGCCTACTGGTGGACCCGCGCTTCGGTGGGGAGTACGTCTACGATGTCATCGGCTACAACTTCCGCATGACGGACGTGGCCGCGGCCATGGGGCTGCCGCAGCTGCGCCGCCTGGACGGGCACAACGCCACGCGGCGGAGACACGCGCGCCTCCTCACCGAGGCCCTGCGGGAACTGGAGTGGCTGCAGGTGCCCCTGGAGCCTCCGGGCGCCTACCACGTGTACACGCAGTACACGGTGCGCGTACGGCAGCGGGAGGCGTTTATGGCTCACCTGGCGGCGGAGGGGATCGGGCACAAGATCTTCTACCCTCTGCTCATCCCCCACACGCCGGCCTACCGGCGGCTGGGCTTCGACGGAGCCTTCCCCGCCGCGGAGACCCTGACCAGGGAGGTGCTCTCCCTGCCGGTCCACCCCGCGCTGTCGGCGGATGATCTGCAGCGGATCATCGACGCCGCCCGTCGCTTCCACCCCCGATGAGCCGCGTGCGCCTGGCAGTGGTGGGGCTGGGGCAGTGGGGGCGACACCACGTGCGCATCCTGGCCCAGCTCCCCGGGGTGGACCTGGTGGGCGTGGTCGACCGGGACCGCCGCGAGGCCCTGCACCTGGCGCAGCGGTTCGAGACGCGACCCTACGCGGACTACCGGGAGCTGCTGGGCAGGGTGCAGGCGGTCTCCATCGCCGTGCCCACGGCGCTGCACTACCAGATCGCGCGGGACTTCCTGGAGGCGGGCGCGCACGTCCTGGTGGAGAAGCCGATGACGGTGACCGCGGAGGAGGCGGCGCACCTGGTGGAGCTGGCCGCGCGGCAGGAGCGCCTGCTGCTGGTGGGGCACATCGAGCGCTTCAAGCCGGCGGTGCAGCGCCTCTTCCGCCTGGTGCGCGAGCCGCTGGCCATCGAGGCGCGGCGGATGCGCCCCTACGACCCGGGGCGGACCATGGACGTGGGCGTGGTCATGGACCTGATGATCCACGACGTGGACATCGTCCAGTCCCTGGTCCCCGGCCGCTTCGACGAGCTGCAGGCCATCGGCGTCTGCGTGCACAACTCCCACGAGGACCTGGCGGCGGCGCGATTGCGCAGCAGCAGCGGCTGCCTGATCACCCTGACGGCCAGCCGGGTGGCGGCGCGGAAGACGGCGGAGCTGGAAGTGACCATGCCCGACCGCAGCGTGCACCTGGACCTGCTGCGGCAGACCATCACCATTCACCACTTCAGCGGCGAGGTGCAGCGGGTCACCGTGGAGGGCGAGGAGCCGCTGGAGCTGGAGCTGCGCCACTTCGTGGAGTGTGTGCGCGGCCAGGCCCGCCCCCTGGTCAGCGGGGAGGACGGCCTGCGCTCCCTGCAGGTGGCCGAGGCGCTGTTGGGGCGGATGGTGCAGATCCGGCCGCCGGTGCACGTCTAGGGTGCCTGCCTCCTGGGAGACGCTGCAGGTCCAGAGCACCGCCCGCGTTGACCTGGTGGACATCACCGCGCGCGTCGCCGCGCTCCTGCCCGGCGGGGCGGAGGGCGCCCTGGTGCTCTTCACGCCCCACACCACCGCGGCGCTCCTGCTGAACGAGCACGAGCCGGGCCTGCTGCAGGACCTGCGGGCCTGGCTGGAGCGCATCGCGCCGGCGGCGGAGCCTTACGCCCACAACCGCGTGGACGACAACGCCGACGCCCACCTGCGGGCCGTAGCGCTGGGGCCTTCCCTGGTCCTGCCGGTGGCGCAGGGGCGGCTGGCGCTGGGCCGGTGGCAGCGCATCTTCCTGGTGGAGCTGGACGGGCCGCGGACGCGGCAGGTGCGGCTGCGGCTGCTGGCTTAGGGGCGGACGACGACGCAGGCGGTGACGCTGGCCACCCCGTCGATCTTCTTCAACTCTTCGGTGAGCGCAGGGAAGCCCCGGGTGCCCTCCATCTGGGCGATGGCAATGATGTCCACCTCGCCCATGGTCACCACCGCCTCCGTGATCCCCGGCACCCGGCGCACCGCCCGGGCGACTTCCGCGGGGGTCCTGTGCCCCAGCGTGATCAGGAAGTAGGCGGTCTCCAGCACATCCTCATGCTATAGTAAAGCAGTGATTCCGGGGAAGGTTCCCCCCGCGCTGCTCCGCCGTCTCGTCTATCCGCACCTGACCCACCGGCCGGATGTCCTGGTTGCCGCCGGCATCGGGCAGGACAGCGCCGTCCTGGATTTCGGGGCACACGTCTGCGTCGCCACCTGCGACCCCATCACCGGCGCGGTGCGACACCTGGGGCGTCTGGCGGTACACGTGGCCTGCAACGATGTGGCCGCCACCGGCGCCGAGCCCGTGGCCCTGCTGCTCACCGTCCTCCTCCCGCCGCAGACGCGGGAGGAGGAGCTG
>JBBIIQ010000162.1:0-4675 GCA_037446405.1 Armatimonadota bacterium
AAACAGCCCGTAGCCGTAGGCGTTGTGCACCAGGTCGCCGGGGCGCACGCCACCGGCCGCCAGCGTGCGGGCCATCACCTCGGACCAGACCTCCAGGTCCCCCCGGGTATAGCCCACCAGGGTGGCGGTCCCGGTCGTGCCCGAAGAGCAGTGCAGCTCCACGGGTTCGCCGGGTTCTGTGGCGAAGAGGCCGAAGGGGTAGAGGCGGCGCAGGTCGTCCTTGGTGGTCAAGGGCAACCGGTGCAGGTCTGCCAGGTCGGTGATGGCCTCCGCATCGAGGCCGGCTCCGGCGAGCCGCTGCCGGTAGAAGGGCACGCGGGCAGTGAGGCGCGCCACCACCGTCCGCACCCGCTCAAGCTGCAGCCGGGCCAGCGCCGCCCGGTCGGCGCACTCCCGCTCAGGATCCCAGATCATCCACCCACCCGCGGCCCTCGGCCGCCTGCGCCGCCAGCTGACGCAGCAGGGGCAGCATCCCGCCGGCGGCCAGGATCTCGCGCATCAGCGGTGGCAGCGGGTTGCCCTGGACGGCCCGCCCCGTCCGCAGGTTGGTGAGCCGTGCTGCGGCCAGGTCCACCTCCACCGGGTCCCCCTCCCGCACCGCCTCCCTGACCCCGGGGCAGACCAGGACGGGCAGGCCGATGGCCACCGCGTTGCGCAGGAAGATGCGGGCCAGAGATTCAGCGACCACGCACCCCACGCCCAGCGCCTGCAGCGCCTCGGCGGCGGTCTCCCGGCTGCTCCCGCAGCCGAAGTTCCTCCCCGCCACCAGGACGTCACCCGGCCGCACCTCCGGGGCGAAGCGTGGGTTGGCCGCCTCCAGGGTGTGCCGCACCCGTTCCTGCAGCGGGGCGATGGCGTACTCCCCCGGATCCAGCAGGTCCGTGCTGATGTCATCCCCGAAGAGCCAGGCGCGGCCCCCGACGACGTGGCTGGCCTCAGCGGAGGGCATGGCCAGCAGACCTCTCCACCGTGCGCGGGTCGGTGATACGGCCGTACAGCGCACTGGCTGCGACCGTGGCCGGGGACGCCAGGTAGATCTCCGCCGCCGGGCTGCCCATGCGCCCGGCGAAGTTGCGGTTGTGGGTGCCGATGCACCGTTCGCCCGGCGCCAGCAACCCCTGGTGGCCGCCGAAGCACGGTCCGCATCCGGGCGGCAGGAGGAGGGCGCCAGCAGCGAGCAGCGCTGGCAGGATCCCCCGTTCCATGGCCTGCTGCGCGACGGCGCGCGATGCCGGGGCCACGATGAGCCGGGTGTGGGGGTGGACGTGGCGGCCAGCCAGGTACTGCGCAGCCACCTCCAGGTCCTCCACCCGCCCGTTGGTGCACGACCCGATGAACGCCTGGTCGACGGGGAGGTCAGCCACGGCCGAGACGGGCCGGACGCGGTCGACGGTGTGGGGCAGGGCGACCTGAGGTTCCAGAGCCGACAGGTCCACCGTCAGGGTCTCCTGATAGACGGCGTCGGGGTCGGGCCCGAAGGGCAGGACCTCCACGCCGCGCTCGGCCAGGTAGTCCACGGCGACGGCATCGGCGGGGAAGAGCCCGAACTTCGCCCCCACTTCCACGGCCATGTTGGCCATGGTCATCCGCCCGCCGATCCCCATGCCAGCCAGGGCGCCGCCGGAGAACTCCAGGGCGCGGTACTGCGCCCCATCCGCTCCGATGCGGCCGGCCAGGTGGAGGATGACGTCTTTCCACCCCACACCGGGATCCGGCGCCCCCGTGAGCACGACGCGGACGGTCTCGGGCACGCGAAACCACAGGCGGCCAGTGGCCAGCACGTAGGCCATCTCCGTCGTCCCGATACCGGTGGCCGCCGCGCCCAGGGCTCCGTGGGTGGTGGTGTGGGAGTCGGTCCCCACCAGCAGCATTCCCGGGCGCACGTGCCCCCGCTCGGGCAGGAGCTGGTGACAGATTCCGGTACCGGCGTCGTAGAAGCGGGTAAGGGCGAACTCGGCAACGTCGCGGCGCATCTGCTGGTGCACGGCAGCGGCGGCTGCCGTCGGCGCTGGCACCAGGTGGTCAATCACCGCCACGACCCGGGTGCGATCCCAGACGCGGCGGAAGCCGGCCGAACGGAGCAGCGAGAAGACGCGGGTGGCGAAGATGTCGTGCACCATGGCCAGGTCGACCGCGGCGACCACGAACTCCCCGGGGGCGACCTCCTCCCGGCCCGCCGCGCGCGCCAGGATCTTCTCGGCCATGGTCAAGCCCATCCGCCCACCCCCGGGAGCAGCGATGCGGAAGGCGTCCGACCGGTCGGTCGGTGACCCGATGCTATGGCACGAACGGGTGAGTCACAATGGGCTGTTCGCACCAATTTTCTGGTGCGTTTGCACTAATTGGCCTGGGATACGGTGCGGTCGGGGCGGGCGCGCAGGGCGATGGCCACAGCCTCGGCCCGCGACGCCGCCCCGAGCTTGCGCAGGATCCGCTGGATGTGGTTGCGCGCGGTCAGGGGCGAGATGAACAACATCCTGGCGATCTCCCGGGTGGACGCCCCCCTGACCAGGCACCTGAGGACCTCCACCTCCCGCCGCGTGAGTCCCGGCGGAGCCATCGGGCCCTCCGCAGCGTGCAGCCGGCCGGCCAGCGCCTCCTCGGTAAGGCGCCGCTGCGTCCGCTCACCGGTGACGTCGCGGAAGAAGTGCACCAGGCCCATCCCCATGGGCAGGACCAGCGTGGAGATATTCAGCCACCGGGGGTCGCCTGCCCGCGGAGTGACCGCCATGTCCCGGCTGGCGACGCGCTCGCCGCGCTGGGCCATCACCATCAGCGGGCAGCGCGCGCAGCAGAGGAGGTTCCCTGAGGCGTCCCGCCCGCCGAGGACCTCGTGACAGCGTCGGCCGATCACCTCGCTGGCCGCATACCCCAGCATCGCCTGCGCGGCGCTGTTCCAGAGGAAGATGCGCTGGCCGCCGTCGACGGCGAACGCGCCGTCGCCCGCCAGCGCCAGGATGCTGGCCAGCCACTGCAGGATCTGCTTGCGTTCCGCGGGCAGCGCCACTACTGAACTCTCCCCGCCGCGACCGGCCCGGTGCGCCGGCGCAGCCCCAGCAGCGCCGCGCCCAGGGCGCAGACGAACTCAGGGGCCTGCGGCACCTCCACGGGCCCTCCCAGCGCCTCTGCCAGGGCGTGCACCATGCCCGCCTGCACGGCGACGCCGCCCAGGAAGACCACCGCACCGTCCAGTCTGACCCGGCGCAGGAGGGCATGCGCCCGCCCGGCCAGCGAGCGGTGGATTCCCCCGACGATGTCCTCCAGGGGGACGCCGGCGGTGAGGTGGTTGATGATCTCCGTCTCCGCCAGCACGGCGCAGATGCTGCTGATGGACTGGGGCGCCGCCGCGCGCAGGGAGAGCCGTCCCAGCTCCTCCAGCGGCACCTCCAGGTAGCGGGCGGCCCGCTCCAGGAACCCCCCGGCGCCGGCGGCGCACTTGTCGTTGGTGGCGAACTCCGCCACCCGTCCCCCCGGCTCGGTGCGGATGGCCCGCGTGCTCTGGAAACCGATGTCCAGCACAAAGCGCGCCTGGGGATAGAGCAGTGCCGCCGCGTGGGCGACGCAGGTGATGTCGGTGATCTGGATGTCCCGGAAGGGCACGTTCCCCCGGCCGAACCCGGTGGTGGCCACATAGTCCACCGCCGCGGCGTCGGCACCCGCGGCCTCCAGGGCACG
The DNA here is from genome assembly GCA_037446405.1 of Armatimonadota bacterium. Taxonomy (GTDB): domain Bacteria; phylum Sysuimicrobiota; class Sysuimicrobiia; order Sysuimicrobiales; family Humicultoraceae; genus Humicultor. The sequence goes on from JBBIIQ010000162.1 coordinate 3,676, forward strand.
CCCCAGCGCCTCCCGGGCCACCGCGGGAAAGTCCGGCCGGGTGCGTACGGCGGCCCTGGCCACCACCTCTCGCTCCTCATTGAGGAGGACGGCCTTGGTGAACCGGGACCCCAGGTCGAGACCGGCGACCAGCGTCATCCCCATGCTCCTGTGCCCTGCCCGCCCCCGGCCCCGCCCCCCCCCGCCCCGGGGGCCGGGGGCCCGCCCGCCGCCCCCTCCCCGGACATCGCCGGGGCCATGTGCAACGCCCGCTCCAGGGCGAAGAGCGCGGCACCCAGCGCTCCCATGTAGTGCGCCTCCGCACTGACGTTGACGGCCCCGCCCAGCTTCTCCTCCAGCGCCCGGACCATCCCCACGTTCCGGCTGACGCCGCCGGTGAAGGTGATCTCCGGTTCCAGCCCGACGCGCCGCACCAGGGAGACGGTGCGCGCGGCGATGGCGCTGTGCACGCCGGCCAGGATGTCCTCCACGCGCTTCCCCTGTGCCAGGTAGGCCATGATGTCGGATTCCACGAAGACCGTGCAGACGGTGGAGAGGCGCACCGGATGCGACCCGCGCAGGGAGAGCGGCCCGATGGCGTCCAGGGTGAGGCCGAGGACGTCGGCGGCGTTGGCCAGGAAGCGTCCGGTGCCGGCGGCGCACTTGTCATTCATGACGAAGTCGATCACCTCCCCGCCGGGGCCGACCTTGATGCCCTTGGCGTCCTGGCCTCCCATGTCGATCACCGTGCGCGTGCGGGGAAAGAGGAAGGCCGCGCCCTTGGCGTGGCAGGAGATCTCGGTGATCTGGGCATGGCCGAAGGTGACGCGAAAGCGCCCGTACCCTGTGCCGACCACGTAGAGCACCTCTTCCCGGTCCAGGCCCGCATCCCGCAGAGCCTGCCCGAAGGTCTGCTCCGCCGCCCGGGTGATGTTGGCACCGGTGTCCTGCAGGCCGCGGCCGACGACCTCCCCGTCCTCGCTCAGGATGACGGCCTTGGTCTGGGTGGAGCCGACGTCGA
>JBBIIQ010000163.1:0-4648 GCA_037446405.1 Armatimonadota bacterium
GGGTGGGCCGCGGCGCGGGCGTGGCGCGGCGCTCCACGGTGACCACGGGCGCCTGCGGCGGCCGGCCCTCGGTGCCGGGGCGCACGCTCACCGTGAGGAGGACCTCCGCCTCCGCGGGCCGCACCTTCCGTCCCGGATCGGGCGTCTGCTCCACCACCGTCCCCGGGGGCAGGTCCGGGCTGAGCGCGCTACGCACCTGGCGGATGACCAGGCCCAGCTCCTCCAGGCGACGCCGCGCCTCCTCCAGCGGGCGTCCCACCAGCAGCGGCATCTCCACCAGCTCCGGCCCGCGGCTCACCAGCAGCGTGATGGCACCGCCGCGAGGGAGGCGCTGGCCGGCGGCGGGGTCCTGGGCGATGATCAGGCCGGGCCTGACGGTGTCGTCGAACCGCTCGTTGACCTGGCCGATGCGCAGGCGGGCGCTCTCGACGGCGAGGCGGGCCTGGGGCAGGGGCTGCCCCACCAGGTCCGGCACGCCCACCATCTCCCGCCCCAGGCTGAGCACCACGTTGACGGTGCGTCCCACCTTCACCCGCTTGCCGGGCGGCTGGTCCTGGGAGACGACGGCGTCTTGCGGCACGCTGTCGCTGTAGGCCTGCCCCTCCACCACCAGGACGACGCCGGCCTGCTGCGCCGCCGCCTGGGCCTGGGCCAGCGGCAGGCCCACCAGCCGGGGGACCTCCACCTCCGCCACATTGAAGTAGGCGCTGACCGACCGCCACGCGCCCCACGCCCCGCCGCCCACCAGGGCCAGGAGGAAGACCGCCAGCACAGGCGCCAGGGAGCGCGAGCCTGGGGGCGCGGAGCGGGCCGGGGCCACGCCGCCGCGGCGCACCACGCGGGTCGCCTCCTCCCTGGGGGTGCCCTCGCTCCAGAACGACGTCTGCCCCAGCAGGTCGCTGGCCAGGTCGGCGGCGGAGGCGTAGCGGCGGTGCGGCTGCTTGGCCATGCCGCGCATGATCACCCCCTCCAGCGCCGCAGGGATCTCAGGGTTGAACTGGCGGGGCGAGGGCGGCACGTCGTGGATGTGCGCCATGGCGATGGCGATGGGGCTGTCCCCGTCGAAGGGCAGGCGGCCGGTGAGCATCTCGAAGAGGACCACGCTCAGCGCATAGATGTCGGCCGCCCGGCCCACCGCCTGGCCGCGCGCCTGCTCCGGGGAGAGGTACTGCACCGAACCCAGCACGGTGCCGGTCTGCGTGATGGTGGCGCTGGCCAGCGCCCGGGCGATGCCGAAGTCCGTGACCTTCACCGTGCCGTCGCGGCGCAGCAGGATGTTCTCCGGCTTGATGTCCCGGTGGATGATCCCCCGGCGGTGGGCGTAGTCCAGCACCTCGCAGACCGCCACGGCGATGCGCACCGCCTCGGCGACGCGCAGCGGGCCGTGCGCCCGGATGTAGCGCTTCAGGTCCTGCCCCTCCACGAACTCCATGGCGATGAAGTGCCACCCGTCGGCCTGGCCGCTCTCGTAGACCTGGACCATACTGGGGTGGGTGAGGGAGCTGACGGCGCGGGCCTCGCGCTGAAAGCGCTCGACGAACTCTGCGTCCTGCGCGTACTGCTCCCGCAGGACCTTCAGCGCCACCACCTGGCCGTCGGCGATGCGCCGGGCGCGGTAGACCGTGGCCATGCCGCCCTGGCTGATGGTGGACTCGATCTCGTAGCCGGAAAGCCTGCTGCCGGAGGGAATCATGGCCCAGCCGTGCCGCCTGCACGCCGCCGTCGTTCCACGGTTACCCTTCTCCGCGGCGGCCGCCCTCCCTGCGGGCCTCCGCCTGGCAGCGCAGCCGCGCCATGTAGAATCCGTCCGTCCCGTGGCGATGCGGCAGCAGCAGCCGCGCCTCCTCCAGGACGAAGGCGGGACGGCGGCGCAGGAAGTCCTCCACCACCTCCGGTCCCTCCTCCGGTTCCGGAGAGCAGACGGCGTACACCAGCACCCCGCCAGGCCGCACCGCTCCCGCCACGCCCGCCAGGAGTGCCCGCTGCTGCGCGGCCATGGCCGGGATGCTCTCCTGGGTGAGGCGCCAGCGGATCTCCGGCCGCCGCCCGAGCACCCCCAGCCCGGTGCAGGGCGCGTCCACCAGGACGCGGTCCATCCGGCCGCGGAAGCGGACCCCCGCCTGGCGCGCGTCCATATGGTGCGCCTCCACGATGTCGATGCCCAGGCGGGCGCAGTGCGCCGAGAGGGCCTTCAGCTTGGCCGGCTGGACGTCCAGGGCGACCACCCGGCCCTGGTTGCGCATCAGCTCCGCCAGGTGCGTGGCTTTGATGCCCGACCCGGCGGTGGCGTCCAGCACCGTCTCCCCCGGCTGCGGGGCCAGGTGGTGCGCCACGGCCATGGCGCCCTCGTCCTGCATCGTCACGAGCCCCTGGCGGTAGAGGTCGAGACGCAGGGCCAGCGTGCCGCGGACGCGCAGCGCCTCGGGCAGGCCTCCCGGCGCCGCCTGCAGCCCCCGCTGCCGCAACCGTGCGGCCACCGCCTCCGCCGTCGCGCGCAGCAGGTTCACGCGCAGCGTCGAAGATGGCGGGACGTTGTTGGCGGCGCACAGCGCCCGCGCTTCGGCAAGTCCCCAACGGGCGATCCACCGCTGCACCAGCCAGCAGGGGTGGGACTGGGTGACGGCCAGGTGCCCGGCCGGATCATCGTCGGGCGGCGGGGGAGGTGGCTCGCCCTCCGCCGCCAGCCGCCGCAGGACGGCGTTGACCAGCCCGGCGGTGCCCGCATGCCCGTGCCGCTTGGCCGCCTCCACCGCCTGGTGCACGGCTGCGGCGTCGGGCACCCGGTCCAGGAACCAGAGCTGGTAGAGCCCCAGGCGCAGGATGGTGCGGATCGCCGCCGGCAGGGAGGCCAGGGGCCGGCGCAGCGCCGCCTCCAGGGCGTAGTCCAGGCGGCCCTGCTGCCGCAGGGTGCCCAGGACCACCTCGGTGACCAGCGCCTGGTCCGCGGCCGCGTACGCGCCGCGCTCCAGGACGCGATGCAGCAGGACGTTGGCGAAAGCGCGTGCAGTCTCTACGCGGTACAGGATCGTGAAAGCCGCCTCGCGCGGGTCGGGGCCTCTGGATGCGCGCACCGCGCGTCCCGGAGAGGCCCGCCCGGCGGGGGCGCTCACTCGTCCCGGGTTATCCCGCGCAGGACCAGCAGGCGAACGAGCTGCATCACCGCCATGAAGGCGGCGGCCACGTAGGTCAGGGCGGCGGCGTTGAGCACCGCGCGCACCCCCTGCGCCTCTTGCGGCAGGACGAACCCCTCACCCTGAAGGACGGCCACCGCCCGGCTGCTGGCGTTGAACTCCACAGGCAGCGTCACCAGGGAGAAGAGGATGTAGCCCAGGAAGAGCAGGATGCCCAGGTCCATCAGCACGGGCTGGCTGGTGAACAGCCCGAGGGCAAAGAGCACCCACGCCGCCATGGTGCCGAACTGGGCGACGGGGACGATGGCCGAGCGCAGCGCCAGCGGCGCGTAGCCTTCCCGGTGCTGCAGCGCGTGTCCCGCCTCGTGGGCGGCGACGCCGATGGCCGCCACCGAGGTGCTGCCGTAGACCTGGGGGGAGAGGCGCAGCGCCTTGCTGCGCGGGTCGTAGTGGTCGGACAGCCCCGCGGCCAGCGGGCCGCCCACCGGCTCCACGCGCACGTCCCGCACCCCCCGGCGGCGCAGCAGCTCCGCCGCCACCTCGGCGCCGGTCATGCCCCGCGCTGAGGGCACCTGCGCGTACTTGTTGAACGTCCCGCTCACCTTGAGCTGGGCGTAGAGCGCCAGCGCCAGTGCCGGCAGCAGCAGGACAAACGTTGGGTCGTAGAACAGGAACGGCATCTCAGCCTCCACCTCCTGACCACAGTGTAGCAGACTCCCCGGGGGCGTCGGCCCGCCAGCGCTCCCCCGGGCGGACGCGGTGCCCGCGGGCGAAGGCCGCTGCGGTCATCCGCTTCCCGCCGGCCGGCTGCACCTCCAGCAGGCGCAGCACGCCGCGCCCGGTGGCGATCAGAATCCCCTCCTCAGAGACGTCGACCACGGCACCGGGTTCCACGCCGGGCGCGGGGGGCGCCTGGGGCTCGGCCCGCGCCCGCCAGACCGTGACCTGCCGCCCGCCGCGGAAGGTGTAGGCGGAGGGCCAGGGATCCATGGCGCGGACCAGCCGGGCGATCTCCTCGGCGGGGCGAGTCCAGTCGATGCGCCCGTCCTCCTTGCGCAACCGTCCCACGTACGTGGCGGCGCTGTGATCCTGCGGGTGGCGCGGCGCGCGCCCCTCGGCGATCAGGCGGACGGCCTCCAGGAGGAGCCGTGCCGCCACCTCGGCCAGGCGGCGTTCCAGCTCGCCGGACGTCTCCTCCGGCCCGATGGGCACGCGCTCCTGCAGGATGATGTCGCCCGCGTCCAGCTCCGCGGTCTGGTAGAGGACGGTCACCCCGGTCTCCACCTGCCCGTCGGCGATGGCCCGCTGCACCGGCGCGGCACCCCGGTAGGCCGGCAGCAGCGAGGGGTGCGCGTTGATGGCGCCCAGGGGGGGCAGGGCCAGGACCTCCTCGGGGATGATCCGCCCGTAGGCCGCCGTGACCAGCAGGTCGGGCTGCAGCGCGGCCAGGGTCCGGACGACCTCGGGGCGGCGCAGGCCCGGTGGCTGGAGCAGCGGCAGGCCGCGCTCGCGGGCGA
>JBBIIQ010000164.1:0-4629 GCA_037446405.1 Armatimonadota bacterium
GGCCTCCGGCGTGTCGTCGATGATCACGTCCACCCCGGTGAGGCTCTCCAGGGCGCGGATGTTCCGCCCTTCCCGGCCGATGACCCGCCCCTTCATCTCCTCGTTGGGCAGGGGGACCACGGAGACGGTCACCTCGGCCGTATGGTCGGCGGCGACCCGCTGCACGGCTAGGGCCACGATCTCCCGGGCCTTCCGCTCGGCCTCCTCGCGGGCCGCAGACTCGATTTTCTTCACCAGGGCGGCGGCGTCGCTCTTGGCTTCCTCCCAGACCTGCCGCAGCAACTGCTCGCGGGCCTGCTCTGCGGTCAGCCCGCTGATGCGTTCCAGTTCCTGCCGCTGCTGCTCGCGGAGCGCTTCAACCTCTTCGCGTGCCTTCTGGACCTCCTGCTCCTTCTGGGCGATCAGTCTCTCGCGCTTCTCCTGGAGCTCTCCTTTGCGCTCGAGGTTCTCCTCACGCTGCACCAGACGCCGCTCGAGGCGCTGCAGTTCGGCCCGCTGTTCGCGGATCTCGCGCTCGGCCTCGCGTTTGATTCGGAACGCCTCGTCCTTGGCCTCAACGACGGCCTCCCGCTTCCGTGCCTCAACCTCGCGGGCCGCCTCCTCCAGGATCTTCTTGGCGGCGGCTTCGGCGGACTGAATCCGCGCCTCGGCGACGCTCTTCCGCAGGAGGAATCCAAGGAGGAACGCGACCGCACCCACCGCAATGACGATACCAACGACCAGGGGGTCGATGGGTGGTCACCTCCTCGCCCGGCACCCCGCCAGGGGTGCCGGGAACTATGACGTCGCCCATGAAGGGCGACGACCGCTGTACCTGCTCAGAACGCCGCGCGCATCACCTGCCGATCGAGCGGAAATGAGCGCAGAGCGCTTCCGCTTATTGTAGTCCTGGCGGGATTTAGGCGTCAAGGAATGGCCATTGCTCCCACCTTCCCCGCGCGCTTCAGTGGGCCGGCGGGGGCGGCTGCCAGAGGGGACCGGGCAGTTGCGGCGGCGGGCGGTCCCCTACAGCGATGACCCGGTCGGCGAAGGGCTCGTACTCCTGCCGACAGGTGAAGAGCAGCACCTGGTGGGACTCGCTGACCCGCCGCAGGAGGGCCATCGCCGCACGCAGCCGATCCTGGTCGAAGGTGCCGAACGGGTCGTCCAGGAGCAGCGGAGGGCGGCTGCCCTCCGCCAGCACCTCGACCAGAGCCAGGCGCACGGCCAGGTAGACCTGGTCCGCGGTTCCCCGCGAAAGGGACGGCTCGGTCGGCTCCAGCCAGGCGCCCGCCTGAGGCACCCACACCGCCACCCGTAACGGCGGCTCGTCGATCCGCACCCTGCCGTAGGCGCCAAGCGTAAGGAGGTGGAGGTACTCCCCCGCCCGCTCCTCCACCAGCCGCCGCGCTGGGATCAGGGCCTGCTGGCGGGCCGTCTGCAGCCCGTCCCGCGCCGCCCGCCAGACGCGGGCCCTGCGCCGCGCCACCTCCAGCGCCTCCCGCCGCTCCGCCAGCTGCTCCTCGACCGCCATCAGCCCCTCGTAGTCCGGCGCTCCTTCTGCCGCCTCCCGCTCCAGGTGCTCCCGGCGCGCCTGGAGCGCGTGCACCCGCTGGGTCAGCTCCCTGACCTCACGCTCGAGCTTCTGGACCTGGAGGGGGCCGAGCCGCTTGGCCGCCACCTGGGGCCGCAGCAGAACGACCTCCCGCCCGGCGATGTCAGCGCGCACCCGGTCGAGCTCCTCCCGCAGGTCCTCCAGCGTCCGGCCGCCCAGGAGCATCTCTATCAGCCTGCGCACCGCGGTCTGGTCCTGGATGAGCCGGCGCAGCTCCGTGTGCCGCTCCACCGCCTCCTCCAGCGTGGTGCTCCCGGTCGCCGCCAGGGCGGCGCGCAGCGCCTCCTCCTGCTCTGACAGGGCGTCACGGGCGGCGCGCAGTCCCCGTTCCATCTCCACCAGGCGCGCGCCTGCGGCCTCCCGTTCCCGGCGCAGGTCCGCCGCCCTACGCTGGCGCAGACGGAGGGCGAACAGCAGGAGCGCAGCTCCTCCTGCCAGGAGGGCGACGGCCAGGACGGCCAGCGGTGCCGTGAAGCCCCGCACCGCTCCCGCGGTCGTCGCTGCCGCTCCGCCCAGGAGGAGACCCGCTCCCGGCAGCATCACCCCCATCCCCCGCCCCGCAGCGGGCGCTGCTCCAAGCGCGTCCACCGCCGCCTGCGCAGCCCGGAGCTCTTCCTGCCGCCGCTGCACCTCCTGCCGCTGGCCCTGCACCGCCCCTCCGGCCGTGTGCAACCGGGCGATGGCCGCATCGTCGGGAACGCCGCGGCTCTGCAGGGCCTCCAGGTCGCGCCCCAGTTCCTGGAGGCGGGCGTAGCCTTTCTCAATGGCCCCGATCCGCTCCGCCAGGGCACCCTCCCGCTCCCGGAGCGGATCGAGCTGCGCCTGCAGGGTCATGAAGTCGCGGTTCGCCTGCAGCAGGGCCTCCCGGTCGCGCAGCTCCCGGGCGGCCGCCTCACCCTCGACGCGGATCCGTTTGAGCTCCTCCCGCTGCGCGTCCAGGCGGGCGATTCGCCGCTGCAGCTCGGCCTGCTGCGCCTGGAGGGCATCCACCTCCTCCTGCAGGCGGCGGATGACCCCCGGATTCTTCACCGGCCGGTCCAGCCCCCGCTCCAGCTCGGCGATCTCCCTCTCCAGCCGCCTGATCACGGCGCCCGCCTCCGCATCTCCGGGTCCGGCCTGGACGACGCGGGAGAGCCGGGCTCCGATGTCGGCTGCCCCGACCCGCAGGGTGGCGATCTCTGCCTGCTCCACCATCGCCGTGGCTCTGTACAGCCCCTCCGTGGAGAGGCCGAGGGCCTGCAGCACACGCTCCTGCGCCCGCGCCCCTTCCCAGGTGCGCCCCTGGTGCAGGTCCCGCAGTTCCGCGCGGCGGTGCTCGAAGTCCTTGCGCAGTTCGAAGCGCCTTCCGTCTACCTCAAACTCCAGGGCGATGGCTCCCAGGCTCTCGCTGCCCCAGGGGCGCCACCCGGCCACCCGCTTCGCCGTGGTCGCGGGGTTGACGAAGAAGGCCGTGAGGATGGCATGACGTACCGTGGACTTCCCTGCCTCGTTGGGCCCGACCAGGACGTTGAAGCGGGGGTCGAAGACGTAGACAGCTTCCTGGAAGCGGCGGAACTGGTGGATGCGCAGCGCCAGCAGGCGCACTACGGCTCCTCGGCGCCAAGCAGCATCGATACCCCGATCTGCAGCGCCTCCTCCAGGATCGTCCGCTCCTGCGGCGGCGCGACCGCGGCCCGCTCGCGCATCAGCCGGATGTAGCGCCCGACCAGGGTACGCTCAGGGAAGGTCTCCAGGGTCTCCCCATCCAGCCAGACCGTGGTCTGGTTGCGCACCCGGGCGCGAAAGCACACCTCCTGCAGGGCTTCCTCCAGCTCCCGCACCTCGGGCAGCCGCTGGGGCGGCACCGTCCCGGTGAGCACTACGTCCAGCACGACGTCCGCCCCCGCCGCGGCCAGTGCCGCTGCGCGCACCTGCTCGGGGTCCAGCCCGGTGGCGTCCACCTCTACCCGGCGGTAGCTCCGCCGGCCCACGCGCACCGGACGCACCTCTGCCTGCCCTGGCGCGGGGATCGTCACCAGCAGCACCTGCCCCGCCTCCTGGTCCATAGCCAGGAACTCGGGCGCCCCCGCATACCAGGCGGGGGTGGGCGGCCCGGTGACCGCCTGGGCGGAGTGCCAGTCCCCGAGGGCGAGGTAATCCAGGCCGAGCCGCCGCACGTCGGCGGGGTGGATCGTCCCAGCCTCTACCACGCCCTCGCGGTACGCGCTGCCGTGCGCCAGGCCCACAGCGAAACGCGTCGTCCGCTCCTGCGGCCAGCCGCGCAGGGGCTGCGGCCCTTCGGGTCCCACCGACTGGCCGACCACGGTCAGGTCCAGCTCCGGAAGGACGAGAGCCTGCGGTTCTGCCCCGAAGAGCGTGACGTTGTCGCAAGTAGCCTCAAAGCCGGCCCGGGTCCAGACACTCCCCTCCCCCAGGGGATCGTGGTTGCCGGCCAGCAGGGCCACGCGGACGCGGCCGTCCCGCAGCCGGAGGAACTGCTCGCGGACGAAGGCCAGCGTCGCTTCGCTTTGCCGGTGCGAGTCGAACAGGTCGCCGGCGATCAGCAGCAGGTCGACCCGCTGTTGCAGCGCCAGCTCCACGATGCGGGCGAAGGTCCGCCGCAGTTGCTCGCGGTGCTCTCGCCCGTGCGCTCCCAGACCCGGAAACCCCATCCCCAGGTGGACGTCTGCGGTGTGCAGCAGGGAGATCACGGGCCACCCCCTCCTCAGGCTGGCTCCGGCAGGACCGGGTCCCCTGTGGCCGTGTAGGGGCAGATGGAGTTGAAGGCACAGTACCGGCAGGCCCGGTAGTAGTCCGGCGTGGCGATGAAGTGCTGCGCGCGCAGCCCCCGGGAGACGTGCTCGATCACCTCCCGGGCGTCGTCCAGCATCCCTTCCTCCGGCTGCGCCACGCCCACCAGCACCTGCTGCGGGCCGAGGAAGTGCAGCTCCAGGCGCGCCGGCAGCTGCCCGTAGACCTCCCGGTAGGCCAGGGCGTACACCGCCAGCTGCAGGCTCTCCCGCGCCCGCCGGTCAGCGTCTTTCTGGGTGCGCACG
>JBBIIQ010000165.1:0-4618 GCA_037446405.1 Armatimonadota bacterium
GGTACCGCGCCTCCAGCGGCGTGGCCCGCTGCAGCAGGCCCGCGATCTCCGCCAGGCGCGCCGCCTGGGCTCCGCTGCCGGAGGCGCGGGCGGCGCGGTCCAGCGCGGCGTAGACCTCGTCGATGGTCAGGACCGGCTGGCGGCGGGAGCCTCCCGCCAGCAGCGCCTCGGCCGTCGTCCCCAGGTCGCCTTCCCGGGCCAGGCGCCGTGCCACCGCCTCCTCCGGGACGCCGGCAGCCTGCGCCACTGCCCGCAGGGCGGTCTTTTCGGCCACGCCGATCTCGATCCCCTCGAAGTCGGGGTAGAGCTTCCCCTGGGTCAGGTAGACGACGCGGGCGATGTCGCTCCGGGGGGTGGCGCGGAAGAGGTCGGCCAGGAGGGCGGTCATCTGCAGGCGGGAGGTCGTCCGCTCGATGGCGGCGTAGGCCTCGGCCAGCACCTGGTACTTCATCCGGCGCGCCAGCCCCCCAGGATGACGCCCACCAGGGCGCCCAGCGTGTCGGCCCCCAGGTCCCACCACTCCGCCTGCCGCCACGGGAGCAGTCCCTGCAGCCCTTCCAGCAGCGCGCCGTAGGCCACCACGGCCAGAACCGTCACCACCGCCGGGAGCCCGGGGGACGATGCCGGGAGGGCCCACCGCAGCAGCAGCCCCAGGACCGCATAGGCGGCCACGTGGGCCACCTTGTCCGGGACGACATCCCGCCCCGGCAGGTCGGGGGTGACGGAGAAGGTCAGGATCGCGGCGGCCCACAGGACCACCGGCAGCCAGGCGGCTCGCGCCGAGGGGCGGGGCGTCATCTCACTGATAAAGCTTCGCCCTTGACGCGCCAATCCCTCATGGGGTTAATGGAGGCGTTGACTCCAGACGGGAGGCCGGCCATGTGGGAATTCCCCAAAGCGGTGAGCCTGGTGGCGGGCGCGGGCGAGGCGGCCACCGAGCTGAACGCCTTCGACCGCGCCTTGATGGACGCCGGGATCGCCAACCTGAACTTCATCAAGGTGACCAGCATCATGCCCCCGGGGGCGGCGGTGGTGCCCCTGCCCCCGCTGCATCCGGGGATGCTGGTGCCGGCGGTCTACGCCCAGATCGTCAGCCACACCCCGGGGGAGCGCATCGCCGCGGCCCTGGGGGTCGGCATCTGCCGCGACGCCTACGGGGTGATCATGGAGTACTCGCACATGGGGACGGCGGAGAACGCCGAGGTCATCGTGCGGCGCATGGTGGAGGAGGCCTTCCGCGTGCGCGAGCTGCGCCTGGACGAGGTGCACGTGGCCTCCCGCGAGCACGTGGTGGAGCGCACCGGCTGCGTGGTGGCCGCGGCCCTGATGTGGCCGGGCCCCGACGGCGCCTCGCCCCGGGGAGGGGCGCCATGAGCGAGTGGCTGCACGACGCCGGCGGGGCGGGCTTCGCCCACGCCTACCGCGTCGAGGAGGAGCTCTACCGGGGACGGTCCGCCTTCCAGGAGATCCGCGTCATCGTCAACCCGGACTTCGGCCGCATGCTGGTCCTGGATGACGCGGTGCAGACCAGCGAGCGCGACGAGTTCATCTACCACGAGATGCTGGCGCACGTGCCGCTGCTGGCCCACCCCGCGCCGCGTCGCGTGCTCATCGTCGGCGGCGGGGACGGCGGTCTCCTGGAGGAGACGCTGAAGCACCCGCTGCAGGAGGCGGTGATGGTGGAGATTGACCGGGAGGTGGTCGAGGTCACCCGGCGCTTCCTCCCGCAGATCCCCGGCGGGGCCTTCGACGACCCGCGCACCCGCCTGGTCATCGCCGACGGGATCCGCTACGTGAGCACCTCCGCCGAGACCTTCGACGTGATCCTGGTGGACTCCACGGATCCCAAGGGACCGGCGGTGGGCCTGTTCGCCGAGGCCTTCTACGCCGATGTCCGCCGCCGCCTCCGACCCGGGGGCCTCGTGGCCGTGCAGAGCGGCTCCCCGCTCTACCAGCAGGACCTGCTGCGCACCGTGCGGGCAAGCCTGGGCAGGGTGTTTCCCGTGGTCTCCACATACCTGGCCACGGTCCCCACGTACCCGGGGGCGCTGTGGTCCTTCACCATCGGGGCGACCGGTGGGGACCCGGCTCAGACCCCCGCGGAGGAGGTGGCGCGGCGCACGGCCGGGTTCGGCCTGCAGTACCTGACGCCGACAGGCTTCCGCGCCGCCTTCGTCCTGCCGCCGTTCCTCGCCCGCGAGCTGGGCATCGCCGCGTAGGGTGTTCCTGGCCGCGCGCTCCACCCTCCCCCCGGGGTCGACCCCCGCGGCCACGCTGTTGGGGGTGCCCTACGACCGCACGGCGTCCTTCCGCCGCGGCGCCCGGTTCGGCCCCGCGGCGATCCGCCGGGCCTCGCAGTCCATCGAGTCGTACAGCCCCCTGCTCGACCGCGACCTGGAGGAGGTGGCCCTGCTGGATGTGGGGGACCTGCCGGTGGAGCACCTCCCCCCCGAGGATATGGTCGAGGGAGTTGCCCGCGCCGTGGGGGAGGCTGCCGGCCTCCCTGTCGTCCTCGGCGGGACGCACACCGTGACCGTGGGTGCCGTCCGCGCCCTGGCCGAGCGCCACCCCGATCTGCGGGTCCTCCTGCTGGACGCGCACCTGGACCTGCGGGAGGCGTATGACGGGACGCGCTGGTCACACGCCTGCACGACCCGCCGCCTGGCGGAGGTGGTGGGCGAGGAGCGGATCGCCCTGCTCGGTGCCCGCGCGGGGACCCGTGACGAGTTCGCCGCGGCGAGGCGGCTGCTGGCGGCACAGCGGACGCTCCTCGTCCCTCACACGCTGTGGACGCGCCTGGAAGAAAGCCCCCTCTACCTCTCGGTGGACGTCGACGTGCTGGACCCGGCGGCGGCGCCGGGCACGGGGAACCCGGAACCGGGGGGCCCGGCGGCGGAGGACCTGCTGGCCCTGCTGCGGACGCTGGCCCCCCTGCGAATCGTCGGCCTGGACCTGGTGGAGGTGGCCCCGCCGTACGACCCCTCCGCGCGCACCTGCATCCTGGCGGCGACGCTGGTGCGCGAGGCGCTGCTCACCTGGACCGCCCCGCCGCAGCCCTGACCGGACCGCCACCGGCAGGACTGCCCGCCCCGTGCCGGACCTCCTCCGCCAACGGGACTGCCAGCCCATCGGCCGGACCGCCCGCGCTTCAGCGGCCCCACACCCGGCGGAAGACGCGCAGGGCGTTCTCCCCCAGGATCTTGCGCACCTGCTGCGGTGTGTAGCCTCGCGCCAGCAGCGCCTGGGTGAGGTTGGGCAGCCGGGAGACATCCTCCAGCCCCTGCGGCACCTTCTCGATCCCGTCGAAGTCCGAGCCCAGGGCCACGTGGTCGATTCCCATCACCGTGACCATGTGGTCGATGTGCGCGACGACGCGCTCCAGGGTAGGCCCCCCCAGGAACTCGGGGTAGAAGTTGATCCCCACCACCCCGCCCCGGGCGGCGATGGCGCGCAGCTGCTCGTCGGTGAGGTTGCGCCGGTGGGGCTGCACGGCGGCGGCGTTGGAGTGGGTGGCGATGATCGGCCCCTGCGTCGCCGCCACGACGTCCCAGAACGCCGCGGCGGAGAGGTGCGAGACGTCCACCACCATCCCCAGCCGCTCCATCCGCCCCAGGACGTCCCGCCCCAGGCGGGAGAGCCCGCCGTGGCGGGCCTCCTGCGCGCCATCGGCCAGTGCGTTGGCCCGGTTCCAGGTCAGGCTGGCCAGGCGCACACCGCGGCTGTACAGCCAGTCCACCCTGGCGACCTCGCCCTGAAGGGCATCGCCCAGGTTCTCCACGGAGAGGACGGCGGCGATCTTCCCGGCGCGGCCGGCCGCCTCGATCTCTGCCACAGTGCGCGCGGCCGCGATCTCGGTGCGGTGCCGCTCCATGGCCTGGTGGAAGGCGCCGATCAGCTCCTCTGCCCGCTGCCGCCCGCGCTCGGCCAGGCGCGGGTCGATGTAGGCGGCGAAGACCTGGACGTCCACCCCACCCTGGCGCAGCCGCGGCAGGTCTACCTGCCCGCCGCCGGAGGCGCCGTCCAGGGTGCGCTTCCCGGCTGCAAGATCCAGCAGCGTGTCCGCATGCAGGTCGACGACGACCGCGTCGCGGTGGACCTGCCGGAAGTCAGGCACGGCCGCTGCCTCCAGGGCCAGCGCCACCAGGACCACCAGGCGCGCCGCGCTCATCCATCCCGGCCGGCCCACTGGACGGAGGGGGGCTCTCCGGGACACGCGCAGGGGTCGGCGCCGCAGCGGGGGCAGCCAGCGGCGTAGCGGGCGACGGCGCGGGCGGCGTCCACTCCCGCCAGGGAGGCGACGCTCACCGTCCAGGCCAGGACGTCGCCGACCTCCTCCTCCAGCGCAGCCGGGTCGCGCCGGCGCAGCGCCCGGGCCAGCTCCCCCACCTCCTCCACCAGGCGGCGGAAGGTGCCGTCCAGACCGCGCCCGCGGTCCCGCTCCCCGTAAATAGCGGCGATGCGCTGCTGGAACCCGTGGAAGTCCATCGTCCCCCCCATGACGTGCTGAGGCACCATTCGCCCCCGCGGCTCCCCCGCCCTCTGCAGGCGGGTCTGCGCACCTCCGCTAGACAAGATGGAAGGACCGGACTCTCGGCTCGCGGCGTCGTAGATTACGCTG
>JBBIIQ010000166.1:0-3392 GCA_037446405.1 Armatimonadota bacterium
CGGGGAAGATGGACAGGCGCTTTGGCTCAAACACACCGACGAGTCGCAGCTTGCCCGCTTCCACGTGCGGTACGATGAGGGACGGGTGGGTGACCCCCCCTTCAATGTGGCCTCCCAGGACGGCGGCGACCTGGCCGGGTGAGGTGAAGGAGACGATGGGCATGTCGACCCGCGTCAGGAGCTTCAGTTCTTCCAGATTGAGGTGCAGAATCGTTGCCACCCCGCCGTGCCCCACGCGGAATTTCCCGGGATTGGCCTGAGCGTAGCCGAGCACGTCCCGTGCCGTCTTCCACGGCGCATCGCTCCTGACAAACATGACAATGGGCAGATTGGCCACACGCATGATGGGGGTGTAGTCACTCGGGGTGTTGTAGGGCAGCTTGGAGAGGTGGGGCTGCACCGTGGCCATGGCCACGGCAAACATCCCGATGGTGGAGCCGTCGGGCTTTGCGCCGACGACTTCCGCGAACCCGATGGTGCCCGAGGCCCCGGGTTTGTTGATGACCACGGCGCGTACCGGGAGGAACGGCTGGGCGGCGTCCACCAGGGCCCGCCCGATGATGTCGGTACCGCTGCCGGGTGCTCCCGGCACCACGAAGGTGATGAGCCGGCTGGGGTACCGTGGTGCGGCGCTGACGCTCACGGCCATGAGCGCCGCCAGGAGCAAGCCCGTTGTCGTCCGCGACGAGCTCTTCATCGCGCCTCCCTCCTCGATTCCAGGTGTTGGCGGGGCATGGAGGATCCGTCCTGGGTCCCTGCCGGGCCGGAGAGCCCCAGCATGCGCACCAGGCGGCCGTACCGCTCGAACAGTTCCGCCAGATCGGCGGCCAGCGCCTCCGGCCCCTGGTAGTCGATGGTGAAGCCCTGTTCCGCCGCCAGCGCGGCGAACGAAGGTGCGGTGAGGGCGGCGCGAAAGGCATCATGGAGCCTTCCGATGATTTCCGTGGGCGTCCCCCGGGGTGCTACCAGGAAGTGGTACGGGCCAAGCGTCAGGTCATACCCAAACTCGCGCACCGACGGTGCATCGGGGAACAGTGGCGACCTCTCGGTGTGGAAGACGACAAGGACGCGCAGGTGGCCGGAGCGCACCCCCTGGAGAACGGCGTTCTGGTTGGCCACCGCCAGATCCACCTCACGCCGCAGCAGGCCGTCCAGCTGTTTCGGGCCTTCGAAGACGATCTCAGCGACGCATGCGCCAGCTAGGTGCAGCAGTTGGGCCGCGTTCAGGTGCGAGATTCTGCCGATGCCGGGAAGGCCCAGGCGCAGGCTGCCAGGCCGCGCCCGGGCATCCTCCAGCAGCGCTGCGAGCGAAGGCCAGGGAGCGTCCCGGCGCACCACCAGGACTGTTGGCAGGCGGGCGATGCGAATGACGGCAGCGCAGTCGGCCGGAGACCGGTACGGCAGTTTGCGCAAATGCGGTTGGACCGCGAGGATGGCGACGGCCGCAAGCCCCAGGGTGCGACCGTCCGGAGGAGCGCGGAGGACCTCCGCAATGCCCACCGTGCCATCGCCACCCGGACGGTACTGCACCCGTAGCGGCGCCGGGAGGTGGAGGCGCGCGGCCTCCGCAAGCCCCCTCCCGATGGCGTCGACGACGCCACCCGGCGCGAACGGGATGGTGAGCACGAAGTCCCGCTGCTCGGCCTCAGGCAAGTGCGTCATCCCCGGCGCCCAGCCCATCTGCCCGCGGACCAGTAGACCAGTAGCCGCCCTTGTTGCATTGTAGCATTTTTACATTTAGAATGTAACATGTAAGAGTTCCCTGGAGCGGTCCGCTGCCTCGTCGAGGACAGCCTGGCGATGGGATCCCCCTCTGACCGCACAGAGCCCATCCCTCTGGCCATGTATATCGGGGGCCGATGGGTGGACGGGCAGTCCGGGCAGCGTACCACCGTGATGAGCCCGGCCACCGGTGACGCCGTGGCCGTGGCCCCCTGCGGAGTGCGCGAAGATGCCCGGGAGGCGCTCGCCGCAGCGAGCGAGGCGCAAGCCGCCTGGGGGCGTGCCCCGCTTGCGGAGCGGGTCCGCCTCTGCCGCCGCATTGCCGACCTGATTCAGCAGCGCGCGGAGGTGTTGGCCCGCTGGATCACCCTGGAGCAGGGAAAGCCCCTGCACGCGGAAGCGCGGATAGAAGTGCAAAACGCGGCCTTGTGGTTTCGCCTGGCGGCAGAGTACGCCATGGCGCTGGAGACACCGCTGATCCCGGTGGAGAACCCGCACAAGCGGGCCTTGACCTTCCTCCAGCCCCGCGGAGTGTACGCCATCATCACGCCCTGGAACTTCCCCCTGGGGATCCCCAGCCAGTTGATCAGTGCCGCGCTGGTCATGGGAAACAGCTTCGTCTGGGTGCCGGCACCGACCACACCGACCTGCGCGGTCAAACTCATGGAGTGCCTGGCGGAGGCGCCGGTGCCACCTGGTGTGGCCAACCTCGTCCTGGGCCCCGGCCCGGTTGTGGGCGACGAGATCGCCGGACACGAGGCCACCGATGCGGTCGCTTTCGTCGGGAGCTCGGCGACAGGGCGAGCCGTGGCGGCGCGTGCTGCAGGAAAGCCGCAGTTGCTGGAGCTCGGTGGCAACGGCCCGACCGTGGTGCTCTCCGATGCAGACCTGGACCTGGCGGTGCCCAGAATCCTGGCAGGGTGCACGCGGAACGCGGGACAGGTGTGCTCGGCGACCGGGCGGATCCTGGTCCATCGGTCGTTGCAGGATGCGCTGGCCGCACAACTCAGTGAGGCCATGCGCCGGATCAGGGTGGGCGATCCCTTCGCGCCGCAGACGGATATGGGCCCGTTGCACACCGAGCGGACGGTGCGCACGGTGGAGGAACACCTGGCAGACGCCAGCGCCCGCGGCGCGCGCATCGTCATTGGCGGCCATCGTCTAGAGGGGTTGCCCACCTCGCTGTACTTCCTCCCGGCGGTGGTGGTCGACGTGCCGGCAGACAGTCGTCTCCACCTGGAGGAGACGTTCGGCCCGGTGGCCGCCCTCGTCCCCTTCGATGACGAGGCTGACGTCCTGCGGCTGGCTCGGGCCAGTCCCTACGGCCATACGGCGGCCATCTTCACCCGCGACGTGACTCGCGCATTTCGACTGGCGGAGCGCCTGCGCGCCGGTTTGGTCAACATCAACGACAACAGCTTCCCCGGTGATCCGCGCGTTCCCCGCGGGGGTGCCTCCGGCACCATCAGCGGCCTGGGGCGCAGAGGAGGGAAGTATACCCTGCTGGAGATGGCTGACCTGAAGACGGTCGTGCTGGACATCGGCGGGACGGACCGCTCCCCGTGAGCGCCATCGAAGGGCTGCTGCACGGGTTTGCCGTGGCGCTGAGCGCGCGGAACCTGGCCGCTGCACTCTTCGGCGTCATCATCGGCACCATCGTCGGGGTCCTC
>JBBIIQ010000166.1:3402-4606 GCA_037446405.1 Armatimonadota bacterium
GAATTGGCTCTGTGGCCACCATGGCCCTCCTCTTTCCTTTCACCTTCACCCTCGACGCCAGTGCCGCCATGATCATGCTGGCCGGCATCTACTACGGAGCGATGTACGGGGGGAGCACGACCTCCATCCTCGTCAGTGTTCCCGGCGAAGCGGCGAGCATGGTCACCGTCTTCGATGGCTATCAGATGGCCCGCAAGGGACGAGCAGGAGCGGCGCTGGCCGTCGCCGCCATCGGCTCGTACGTCGCGGGGACCCTGGGTGTGATCGGGCTGACATTCTTCGCCCCTGCCCTGGCGGGTGCGGCGCTGGCATTCGGTCCGGCCGAGTACTTCAGCGTCTGCCTCCTGGGCTTGGCCCTCCTCACCCGCCTCACCGGCGGTCCGGCGTCCCACTCCATCATGACGGCGCTTATCGGCATCGCCCTGGGAACGGTCGGGCCTGACCTGATGTCGGGCATTGACCGGTTTACCTTCGGCAAGCTGGCGCTTCGGGGCGGCATCGCGCTCCCCGCGCTGGTCATCGGGCTCTTCGGCTTCGCCGAGATGCTGACCATTGTGGCGCGACGGTCGGGCGATGTCACCTATGTGCCGGTAGGATTCCGTGGTCTCTATCCATCGCTGGCGGAACTGCGGCGATCCGTGGGGCCGATTCTCCGCGGCAGCGTCCTTGGCTTCGGCATCGGATTGATTCCCGGCCCCGCTCCGCTGCTCTCATCCCTGGCTTCGTATACCACCGAGCGGCGGTTCTCCCGGCGGCCGGAAGAGTTCGGCCGGGGCGCCATCGAGGGGGTGGCCGGTCCGGAGGCTGCCAACAACGCAGCCACGTCCGGGGCGCTGGTGCCGTTGCTGGCGCTGGGGTTACCGTTTGCCCCGGCCACAGCCATGCTGCTCGGGGGGTTCGTTGTCCATGGGGTTACTCCCGGCCCCCTGCTCATGTCGCAACACCCAGACGTCTTCTGGGGGCTTGTGGCCAGCATGTACATCGGCAACGCCATGCTGCTGGTCCTGAACCTGCCCCTCGTCCCGCTGTTTGCCAGCATCACGCGGACGCCGATGGTGATTCTCGTCCCCCTGGTGGTCACCATCTCGGTGGTGGGGACCTACTCCGTGAACAACCGCCTCTTTGATGTGGGCGTCATGCTGGCTGCGGGCGTCCTGGGTTACGGGCTGCGGCGGGTCGGCCTCCCTCTTGCTCCGCTGGTGGT
>JBBIIQ010000167.1:0-4587 GCA_037446405.1 Armatimonadota bacterium
CGAGGCTCCCCCCGAAGCCGCCGGAACCCCGCCCCAGGAGGTGGCTGCCGGGCA
Source organism: Armatimonadota bacterium (assembly GCA_037446405.1). GTDB lineage: Bacteria > Sysuimicrobiota > Sysuimicrobiia > Sysuimicrobiales > Humicultoraceae > Humicultor. The sequence goes on from JBBIIQ010000167.1 coordinate 55, forward strand.
GCGCGTCTTCATCCCGGCGCTGGCTCAGGTGGGCCGCGTCCTGGCGCGGCCGGACGCCCGGGGCGAGGTGGAGGTGGAGGTGGGGAGCGTGCGTACGCGCCTGCCGCTGGGGGCGCTGCGTCTGGTGGAAGATGGCGCCGGAGGGCCCGCGCCGTCAGCCGGTGGGGCACAGGCGTCCGGGTCGGCCGGGCTGCCGCGGGCGGTACCGTCCTCACTCTCCCTGCGCGGGCAGACCGTGGACGAGGCGCTGCCCGAGGTGGACCGCTACCTGGACGAGGCGGTGCTGGCGCGCCTGCCGCAGGTGACCCTGATCCACGGCAGGGGGACGGGAGCGCTGCGCCGGGCGGTGCAGGCGTTCCTCCGCGACCACCCGCACGTGCGCACCTTCCGGCCGGGAAATCCCGGGGAGGGCGGCGAAGGTGTCACGGTGGTGGAGCTCAATGTTTAACGGCCCGACCCTGCCGCTTCTGCGGATGGAGCTGCTGCCGGTGCTGCGCCGGCTGCCGGCGTACTCCCGTCTGGCCTGGGCCCTGGTGCGGGATCGGCGCATCCGGCGACGGCACCGCCTTCTCCTGCTGGGGGGCATCGGCTACCTGCTGTCGCCGGTCGACCTCATCCCGGGCTTCGTCCCCGTCCTGGGGCAGCTGGACGACCTGGGGATCGCCCTGTGGGCGCTGCGGCGCACGCTGCAGGCGGCGCCGCCGTCCGTGGCGCAGGCGCACCTGCACGCGGCCGGCCTGAGCCCAGAGACCCTCGACGCCGACCTGGCCCGCGTCAACCGCTCGGGGCGGCTGGTCACCCGCGCCGCGTTCCGCGCCGGGCGCAGTCTGGCCGTGGGGGCGGGCCGCACCCTGTGGCGGCTGGGCCGTCAGGTCCTGGCCCGGTGAGGTGACGGAGCATGGACGAGCAGCGGCAGCCTCTCCCCCCGGAGGAGCAGCTGGAGATCCTGCGCCGCGGCGCGGTGGAGATCATCTCGGAGGAGGACCTGCTGGCAAAGCTGCGGGAGGGGAGGCCGCTGCGGGTGAAGCTGGGGCTGGACCCCTCGGCACCCGACCTGCACATCGGCAGCGCCATCGTCCTGCGCAAGCTGCGCCAGTTTCAGGACCTGGGGCACCGGGCCATCATCGTCATCGGCGACTTCACGGCGATGATCGGCGACCCCACCGGACGGAGCCAGACACGCCCGCTGCTCACCCCGGAGCAGGTGGAGGCCAACGCCGCCACCTACCGGGAGCAGTACGGGCGCATCCTTGACCCCTCGCGCACGCAGGTGGCCTTCAACAGCCAGTGGTTGAGCCCGCTGCGCTTTGCCGAGGTGATCAGCATTGCGGCGAAGACCACGGTGGCGCGCATCCTGGAGCGGGACGACTTCCAGGCCCGCCTGCGCGGCGGCGTTCCCCTGCACCTGCACGAGATCCTCTACCCGCTGTGCCAGGCCTACGACTCGGTGGCCCTGCGGGCGGACGTGGAGCTGGGCGGCACCGACCAGAAGTTCAACAACCTGATGGGACGCGACCTGCAGCGGGAGTTCGGGCAGCCGCCGCAGGTGGTGCTGCTCACCCCGCTGCTTGTGGGCACCGACGGCGCGGAGAAGATGAGCAAGTCGCTGGGCAACGCCATCGGCATCACCGAGCCGCCTGCGGAGATGTACGGAAAGGTGATGTCCATCCCCGATGCCCTGATGCCCGACTACTTCGCCTACGCCACCGACGTCCCCGCCGCCGAGCTGGCGCGCATCCGGCAGGGGTTGGCCGACGGCAGCCTGCACCCGCGAGATGCCAAGCGGCGGCTGGCCCGGGAGATCGTCGCCCTCTGGCACGGGGCCGCCGCGGCGCAGGCGGCGGAGGCGGCGTTCGACCGGGTCTTCCGCGACCGGGAGGTTCCCGAGACGGTGCCGGAGGTGCGGCTGGCCGGGCTGCGTGGCGCCGCGGCCGTGCGGCGCAAGGCGACGCGCCTGCTGGTGGAGCTGGCCCTGGTGAAGAGTCAGAGCGAGGCCCGCAGGCTGATCAGCCAGGGTGGCGTAGCCGTGGACGGGCGGCGGATCAGCGACGTCGACGCGGAAGTCGAGGTGCGCGACGGGGTGGTGGTACGGGTGGGCAGGCGCCGCTTCGCCCGCGTCCGCGCGGAGGCGCCATGAAGACCCCCGCCGCAGCGCTGCGCCAGGAGGTACTGGCGGCCATCGAGGAAGCCGCCGCGGACCTGTGGGCGCTGGCGCTGGACATTCACGCGCACCCGGAGGTGGCGTTCCAGGAGTACCGCTCGGCGGAGGTGCTCTGTGCCGCCCTGCAGCGCTGCGGCTACACTGTGGAGCGACCCACCGCGGGGCTGGAGACCGCCTTCCGGGCGGAGGCGCGCGGCGCCCGCAGCGGCCCCACCGTGGCCCTGCTGGCCGAGTACGACGCGCTGCCGGAGCTGGGCCACGGCTGCGGGCACAACCTGATCTGCGCCGGCGCGCTGGGGGCCGCCATCGGCCTGCGGCGGGTCCTCGACCGGGTGCCGGGGCGCGTGGTCGTGCTGGGCACCCCCGCGGAGGAGGGCGGCGGGGGGAAGATCCTCCTGCTGGAGCGCGGCGCCTTTGCCGGGGTCGATGCCGCGCTGATGTTCCACCCCAGCAACGCCACCCTGGCGGTGCGTGCCTCGCTGGCCTCCTTCCGCCTGAAGGTCCGCTTCCTGGGCAGGGCGGCCCACGCCGCCGCCACCCCGCACGAGGGCCTGAACGCCCTGGACGCGATGATCCAGCTCTTCGTCGCCATCGGCCTGCTGCGCCAGCAGCTGCGCGACGACGCCCGCGTGCACGGCATCATCACCTACGGGGGGTCGGCGGCCAACGTCATCCCCGACCGCACCGAGGCGCTCTTCTCCGTGCGGGCGATGGACCGGGCGTATGCCGAGGAGGTGCTGCGGCGGGTGATCGACTGCGCCCGCGGCGCCGCCCTGGCCACCGGCACCACCCTGGAGCACGAGGCCGTCCCCGCCTACGAAGCCATCCGGCCCAACCGGCCCCTGGCCCGGGCATTTGCCCGTCACCTGGAGAGCCTGGGCTGGCCGCTGGACGCCCAGCCGGAGCGCCCACGGATGGGCTCCACGGACATGGGCAACGTCAGCCACGCCCTGCCGGCGATCCACCCCTATGTGCGCATCGGGCCGCGGGAGCTTCGCGGGCACAGCCCGGAGTTCCGGGAGGCGGCGGCATCTGAGGAAGGGCGGCGGGCGATGCTGGCGGCAGCGAAGGCGTTGGCCCTGACGGCGCTGGACGTGCTCGCCAACCCGGCGTTTCTCGCGGAGGTGCGGCGCGATTTCACCTCCGCAGCCGGCGGGCAGCAGGGATAGCGGCGACAGCCGCGGCCGGGCCCGTGGCTGCGGCAGCGTGCGGCCGTTGACAGCGGATTTGGACCGCCGATATAGTGAAACTGACCTTCGGGCGTCGGCCTCCCTGGCCGACGCTGCGCTCTACGGCGTGGGCCCTTAGCTCAGGTGGTGAGAGCGCGCCCCTGATAAGGGCGAGGTCCGTGGTTCGAGTCCACGAGGGCCCACCAGATCACATCTATCACGGCATCTCGCTATTCCCATTTGTCGCCGGGCGGCTATGAGGGGTGGGCTCACGCACCCCAGTGACCCTGGCGGCCTGCGGGCGCTCGATCACATCCACGTGGGACCGGAGCTCACTCCACCAGAGTCGGGGTAGACGTCCTCGCGCCAGGGGCATCTCCCGGAAGGGGAAGTCTCCGCTGCGGCGAAGGCCCTGGGCAAACTTCCAAGGAGGTGTGGCCGTGCTCTTTCAGGTTACGCATACCCATACCAACGCATCGTGCCCGGCGCAGTCGGCCGAGCAGGCCAGGCGTTACGGTGAATGGTGGCAGGCCTTGAAGAACACCCCTGGCGTCAATGTGCTGGCCGGCTATGTATCCCCCATAGACCACACGTTCCATATCACGGTTGAGGCCGATGACTACCCCACACTGGCGCGGGCACTGGGACCCCTGAACACCATCGGTGCAGGGAGGACCAGCCCGGTGCTCACGCTGGACCAGGCCTTCCCCATGGCTGAAGCCTGGGCGTTTCGCATGGGGTGAGCCCCTCCCTGCATGCGCCGGGATGACCGGCAACCACGACAGCCGCGAGAGGGCGTCATCGTCGGAGACGGACTCGTCTACCGTTGCGATGGCGGGCCGACCGGGCCGCACCAGCGGGGGCGCCACGGGCCGCACCAGCGGCCTACCTCGGCGCGGGTTCCCGCGTCTCGGGCTGACGGAGAATGACGACCGGAAAACCCCTGGAACGGGCCAGCCGGGCGACCTCCGCTGCGCCTTGCGGCCGGCGAAATGCGCCCAGCCGCACGGCAAAGCCACCCGGAACCACAACAAGGTAGGGACGGAGACCGGCTTCGCGCAGAGCTGCCTCAAGCCGGCTCGCCCGCGCTCGTTCAGGCACAATGCTCACCTGCACGATGTGCAGCCACGCCGGCGCTCCCCGGGGAGCCGCGGTGGAGGGCGGCGTTAGGCGGGGTTGCGGCCGGCCTGACCCCTCGCCCTG
>JBBIIQ010000168.1:0-4574 GCA_037446405.1 Armatimonadota bacterium
GCAGGGCGTCTGGCTGGCCAAGGGCCACCCTCAGCAGCACTGACGCGTCGACGTACGCGATCACCGATATCCCTGCCGTTCTTCAAGAAGCAGTTGAACAACGTCGACCGGCAACTTCGCAGGTTTCGGCAGAGGGATGCGATTGGGTGGTGGCGTTCCGGGTGCTGGCTTCCGGATCCGCAGCGCGGAGGGCGCGCGAACCGGCACGATCTGCGCGACGGGGGTCTCGCGGTCGAGGATCGCTATGGTCTCGCCCCGGCGCACGGCTCGAAGATACTCGCTAAGCTTGGCCTTCAGTTCCGCGATGCGTACCTGCTTCATGACTATATGATAACCAGAAGTAGTCATTCTGGGAACCCCTGTCCCTCGGGTGGGGTTGTGTCCTGGCGCCGGTGCGGGTTCAGAGCACGTGTGCTAGACGCGCTTCAGGGCTGAGATCTCCCGCAGCGCCGCCACGCAGTCGACCCCGGCGTCGAGGGGGTCGAGGGCGCGGGCGATCCGCCGCTGCCGCTCCTCCTGCAGGTTGACCACGACCGCAGGGATGGGCGCACCCCCGCGGTCGCGGACGAGGCTGACCACCGGCCGGGCAACCTGCCGCTCGGCGGGAGCAATCACCACCCCCACCTCCCCGCTGTTCAGCTCTACCACTGAGCCAACCGGGTAGAGCCCGACCTGCTGCACGAAGATCCGCGCTACCACCGGGTCGAAGATCTTGCCGGCCCGGGCCAGGATGAAGGTGATGGCCTCGTGGGGCAGCATCGCCCGCTGGTAGACGCGCCGTGCCGAGGTGGCGGCATCGTAGAAGTCGGCCACCTGGACGATGCGCGTGAGGAGGTGGGGCACGGGCTTGGCCGTGATGGACGGATACCCGGAGAGGTCGTAGTTGGCGTGGTGCTCGAAGGCCACGACCATGGCCAGGCGGGCCAGCCCGGGAAGGCTGCGCAGGATCTGGGCTCCGTAGAGGGTGTGCCGGCGGACGATCTCCAGCTCCTCCTGCGTCAGCTTGCCGGCCTTGGTCAGGATCTCCCAGGGGACCCGCACCTTCCCGATGTCGTGCAGCAGCGCCGCCAGCCCCAGCGTCGTCAGCCCGGTGCGGTCCAGCTCCAGCTGCGCGCCTATCAGCAGAGAGAGGACGCTGACGTTGACCGTGTGGTGGGCGGTGTCCTCGTCGTAGTCCTTGATGGCGGAGACGCCCAACAGGGCCACCCGGTCCCGGGCGATGATATCCATCAGGGAGTTGAGGATCAGCCGGGCCTTGCGCAGGTCCAGGGGGACGTCGCGCGAGGCCTGGAAGGTCAGCTCGTCCACCACCTGCAGTCCCGCCCGATAGGCTTCCCGCGGGTCCACCCGCAGGTCCAGGTCTTCCCGCGGGGGGCCTGAGGGTCCGACGACGATATGCCGCCCCCCGAGCTGCTGCAGGGCGATCGTCGGGCCGCCGCGGCTGCGGATCTCCGCGGGTGGAAGGCTGAGCAGCTCCACCAGGCTGCGCAGCTCTGCCGGCACCAGCCCGGCGTGCAGCTCGATGGTGCCGATTTCGCGGGCGCGCAGCTCGGCCAGCAGCGGCTGGAGCTGTAGGCTCTCCTCCAGGAGGACGGTGTTCTCCACGAAGAAGGCGTCCTCGTCGATGGAGAAGCGCAGCGAGGCGCGCTGCGCCAGGAGGTGGGAGATCAGGGCGTGCGCCTCGCTCATGGTCTCCAGCACCACAGGGTGGTCGGGGCCGAAGAGGGCGGAGGTGCGGCGGGCCCGGGAGAGGGCGCTGAGGACCTGCCCGGGACGCTGGGCGCGGGTCCTCCGCGCACCGGGCGACGGCGTCCAGAGGATGGTGGCCGTGGGCTGCGCGGCGCCAGGGAAGGGGGCGGGTCCGTCCGGCAGCGGCATCAGGACAGCCGGGCCGAGGGGGCCCGCTTCTCCTCCGGCCTCTGGCCCTCGATGGCCAGCACCGCCCGGCGGGCGAGGTCCCGCAGCCGCCGCCGCTGCGCCCCCAGGGCGAGGGGGAGTCGGGCTAGGCGCTTCAGGACCGGCAGGGCCTCGGGGGCTCCCAGGCGCTCCAGGGCCTCCACCGCTGCGGCCTTGTGGGCGAAGAGCCGGTTCAGCGGGTCAGGCGTCGCGACCAGCGCCAGCAGCCTGGGCAGCGCCAGCCGCGTCCCCCCCGCGTCGAGGGCCTGCAGGGCGCGGAGCTGGATGCGCGGGTCCGGGTCGTCCAGCAGGCGGACCAGCAGCCGCTGGGCCTCTTCGGTGCCCACCCGGGCCAGGGCATCGGCGACCTCGCGGCGCACCCGGTACTCCGGATGGTCCACCACCCGTTCCAGGTGGGCGACCACCTCCGGGGTCTGCAGGCGGCCCAGGATGTTGGCGATGTTGCGCACCAGGTACCAGCGCTCGTCGTCGACGAACGCCGCCAGTTCCCGCACGTGGTCGCGCCCGATGCCGGCCAGCAGATCGCAGAGGAGGGCGCGCATCCCGGCACGCGGCTCCCCTCCCAGGACGCAGACCAGCGGGGTGACCGCCTCCGCTGCCACCGCTTCCAGGCAGCTCCGCACCTGCTGCTCCAGCGGCGTCTCCCGCCCGCTCCACAGCGCGGCCAGCAGGCGGTCCAGCAGGGGGTGCTCCGTCACGCGACGGACGATGTCGGCAGCCAGGCGGGCCCGCAGCCCTTCCGCGGTGTGAGCCAGCCGCTTCACCCGCTGCAGCACCCCAGCCAGCAGCGAGAATTCCTGATGCTCCACCATCCAGGGAAGGTACCCCGTCAGCGCTGCGGCCGCCTCCGGCAGCTCCTCCTCGTCGAGCTCGTCCCGCAGGACGTCCACCAGCGTGAGGATGCCCTCCCGGGTGGCCGCCGCTTCATCGATGGCCTTGGCCTCCTGCAGGTGCTGCGTCAGCTCTTCGTGGTTGATGACGATCACGCTGTCGTCGAAGACGAATTCCGCGGGGACCTCGGGCGACCGCGCCGCCGGCTGTGGCGGCAGGTGGGACCGCAGGGCATCGCGCAACCATGCCGGGCCCGCCCGGGCCGGCCGCAGGCGGGCTTCCAGCAGGGCCACGACCGCCTCCACCTTCTGTGCCGGCAGCGCCAGCATCGCCAGCAGGCGCAGCACGTGCTCGGCCACGGCCGGGCCGTGGATCCCACGGGCGATCAGCTCCGCCACCTGGTCTGCGGAGAGGCGGGAGAGGAGGTACTTGGCGGAGGTGTCGTCCGCGGCTCGGGAGAGGAGCAGCTGTGGGAGAGCCGCCTTCAGCGGCGCCTCCACCAGCAGGAGCGCCTCAGCCAGGTGGGCGTAGAGGGGCGACTGTGTCTCCAGCGGCTCGTCCAGGATGATCCGGTCCAGGCTGCGCACCGCCTGGAAGGCGTGCTCGATCTGCTCCTGCTCCCCGATGCCCTCGAAGACGCGGGGGGCCATGAGGTAGACGTTGTCCAGGAGGCGTGCCGTCTGGTCCGCCGCGGAGAGGATGTCGATGATTGCCTGGCGTTCCCGTGGCGCCAGCCGGCTGCGACCGATCAGGGCCAGAAAGGCGTTGAGCCCCAGGGCCTCGACCTCCTGCTCCTGCTCCAGGGTCAGCTCGATGATCTGCGCGTTCCCCACGCCGGACTGCCAGAGGAGGTGTTCCGGGCCGCCCGCCGCTTCCAGGCGCATTCTGACCATGCCGGCGATGGCCAGGAGAGAGGCCAGCTCCCGCTCGGTGGCGGCGGGAAGGACGGAGAGGAGGGCGATCTTGCGCGTGTACAGGTGGAAGGCCAGCCCGGCGTGCGCCTCGCCCTCAAAGGGGACGCCGTCCACGACGAAGCCCTGGCGGGAGACGCGGGTGACGAAGGTCCCGTAGGTCTCCAGGTAGGGGCGCAGGACCGCCAGCAGATCCTGCAGGGCGCGCTCGGCCACGGGATGCCGCGCGGGGTACAGACCGAAGGTCTTGACCGCGACCGCCAGTCGCTTGAGCAGCCGGTCGGCGGCCCGCGCCTTAGGATCGACGACCAGGACGCGCTCCTCGGTGACGCCCATTCCGTGCTACTCCCATGCCCATTCCCGGACATGGCTAGTCGGGGCCCCGGGGGGAAAGTCAAGAGGGACTGAACAGGTCCGTGGAGGGGGCGCCCCGGGGGCAGGCGGCCGCGGTCAGCGCAGCAGTCCCAGGTCCTCCAACCGGCGGCGCATCGCTGCGGGGGACACCTGGAACGTGTGGGCCAGGTCGCTCACGATCTCCTGCAGCAGTCCCGCGCGCTCTTGCCGGCCTGCGGCGCGGCGGAGGCGCGGCTGCAGCCGGCGGAACTCCGCACGCACCTCCGCCGCCGGCATGAGGAGCTCGGCGGCGAAGGCCTTCCCCGCCCACTCCTCCCGGGTGCGCAGCGGTTCCCGCAAGGCCGCAGGCGCCTCCGCGGCGGTGCTGGCGGCCAGGGCGGTGTGCCCCAGCACGGCGTGTCCCAGTTCCTCCGCCACCACCCAGCGCCGCTCCGCCGCGGAGCGGAAGGGGTACGCCCTGTTCAGCACCAGGGTCTCGCGACCGGCCCGGCGGGCGATGCCACCGCGCTCGCTGGGAGGGCGCCGCACCCACTCCACCGGGTAGCCCAGCAGCGCGGCAAC
>JBBIIQ010000169.1:0-4520 GCA_037446405.1 Armatimonadota bacterium
GCTGAGCTTCTCGAATCTGGGCATAGACAGCTCCTTCCCTCGGGCACTCAAGGGAGCGGCTTTCGCCTTCACCACCGAGTGTCCCGATATTTGCTAAGACTTCAGAACATTCGCTCCGTGTATGTAATTACGTCATGCGGACGTCTTCTCCCTGCGTGCTCCGTCGTTGTTCGCGCGGTGAACCGGCAGTGGGTTTGTGGCTGCGCGCAGCACGGGCAGAAGCATCCAGTTCCCGGATGTTAGAGAGCAGGTTTCATGGATGTTAGAATGTTGGCTTGAGGCGGGATGGTCATGACGCTACGCTTTCCCCCGGTATGCCCGGCGTCCCGGCGCACGCATGGGAGCGTGTCCGTCTTCCTGCTTGTGGCAGGTGCGCGGGCGTCGCTGCTGATCGCGGCGCTCGTGACGGTCCTCAGCAGCGGGGCTCCCCGTGCGGCCGGGCAACCGGCCTTTCCCGAGGTCCTGGAGCGGCTCAACCAGGTCAACCCCGGGCTCGTGACCTTCATCGTAGACCAGACGGCGCAGGTTCGGCTCCTCGGGCTCTTCCGCTGGGAGCTGCGGGCCACCGTCTACGCTGCCCGCCCGGCACGGTACAAGGTGGTCGTGCACAACATGCCGGCGGCGCTGCGCGGGCTGGGCAACGTCTTCCTGGCGGACTACCGGGCGACAGCGGTGCGCCGCGATGGCGGCTCGCACCTGGTCGTGGAGGTCGCCGGCACCCGTCCCGAGGTGAACCCGCCGGCAGGGGTGGCGGTGATCGACGAGGGTCGGTGGACAGTGGAGGAGCTGCGCCTGCGCTACTCCTGGGGAGAGGTCCTCGCCCGCTACCAGCACACGGTGATCGAGGGCTACCTGCTGCCTGCGGCGGCGCGGGTCTGGGTCTCCGGGATCCCGGCGCAGGCCGACCTGACCTACAGCAACTACCGGCTCAACGTCCCCCTGCCGCCGGGCACGTTCTCCGGGGACTGAGAGTCGCATACTCCGCCTGTGAGGATCATCGACCCCTACGCAGTCCCGGGGCAGTTCACGAAGGCTCAGCTCCACGTGCACACCACCCGGTCTGACGGCGAGCTCGAGCCGGATGAGGTGCTCGCCCGCTACCGCGACGCCGGCTACACCTTCGTCTGCCTGACGGACCACGACCGGGTGACCCGCTGCGACGCGTTGAACGGGCCGGGGTTCCTGGCCGTGCCGGGGATCGAGGAGACGCTCGTCAGGGGCATCTACCCCCTCGGCCCGCACCTCACCCGCCTCTTTGCGGACCGGCCGATGCCCGGGGGGACGGCGCAGGAGCGCCTGGACGCCACGCGGCGGGAGGGGGGCGTGGCAGTCTTGAATCACCCTTCCTGGAAGGGGAACCTCTGGACGGGGGAGTGGACCCTGGGGACGATGCGGCGGTTGCGCGGCCCCTTTCTGCTGGAGATCGTCAACCCGCACTCCGACACGGCGGAGGACGTCCGGCGCTGGACGGCGCTGCTCCGGGAGCGGCCGCGCAGCGAGACCGTGGGAGCGGTGGCCTCGGACGACGCGCACACGCCGCGCCAGATCGACCGCGCCTGGATCATGGTGAAGGTCGAACGTGCCACGGCCGAGGCCCTCCGCCGGGCGCTGGCCACACTGGCCTTCTACGCCACGACGGGGCCCCAGGTGGACCTGGGCGCTGCGGACGGGATGGTGCGCTGCGCGGGGGCGACGCTGCGCCAGGTGGTCTTCATCGACCGGCAGGGACGGGTGCGGGCGGAGGCCCGGGGCCCCGAGGCGCTGTACCGGCCGGCGGGCGACGAGGGGTTCGTCCGCGTGGAGGCGCAGGACGGGACGGGAGGGCGGGCCTGGTCGCAGCCGTTCTGGCTGGAGATGGACGACGCGGAGGCGCGTGGCGCAGAGAGGAGCGGCGCATGAGGCGCGTGCTGGTGACGGGCGGGGCCGGATTCATCGGCGCCCACTTGGTCAGGGCGCTGGTGGCGCGGGGGGATGTGGTGCGGGTGCTGGACAACTTCGTCGCCGGCACCGCCGCGAACCTGGCGCTGGCGCTGGGGATGGAGCGCGCGGAGGTGGAACGCACCCTGGAGGGCGCCCGGGCAGGGCTTCGCGGCGCGCGGGGCGGCAACTCGGGCGCCGCGGGTAGCGGCGGCACGGGAACCCCCGACCCAGGCGGCGTCGTGCGCCTCACCGACCGCTGCGAGGTGGTCGTCGGGGACCTCCGCGACGCGGCGGCCCTGCGCGCGGCCTGCGAGGGCGTGGAGGTGGTCTTCCACCAGGCGGCGCTGCGCTCGGTGCCTCGGTCGATGGCCCACCCGCTGGAGACCCATGAGGTGAACGCCACCGGCACCCTGCTGCTGCTGGAGCAGGCGCGGGCGGCCGGGGTGCGGCGCGTGGTCAGCGCGTCGTCGTCGGCGGTGTACGGCGAGGGGCCCCTGCCCAAGCACGAGGGGCAGGTGCCGCAGCCCAAGTCTCCCTACGCGGCCAGCAAGCTGGCGGGCGAGGCGTACTGCGCGGTCTACAGCCGGGCCTTCGACCTGCCCACGGTGTCGCTGCGCTACTTCAACGTCTTCGGTCCCTGGCAGGACCCGGCCTCGGAGTACGCGGCCGTGATCCCCAAGTTCATCCGCCTGGCGCTACAGGGCCGGCCGCTGCCGGTGCACGGGGACGGCCTGCAGTCCCGCGATTTCACCTATGTGGACAACGTGGTGGAGGCCAACCTCCTGGCGGCGGAGGCGGAGGTCAGCGGCGTAGCCTTGAATGTGGGAGCGGGTGCCCGGTACACGCTGATGGAGCTGATCGAGCGCCTCCAGCAGATATTTGGGCGGCGGCTTGAGGTGGTGCACGAGCCGCCCCGGGCGGGTGACGTGCGGCACACCCAGGCGGACGTCACCCTGGCGCAGCGGTTGATCGGCTACAGCCCGCGGGTGGACTTCGCCACGGGGCTGGCCCGCACGGTGGAGGGGATGCGCGCGGTGGAAGAGGTGGCGGTGCGCGATGCGTGAGGTGGAGCGGTACGCGAAGTTTGAAGGGACGGCGCCCCGGGCGCTGCCCATCGCCGTGGTCGGCGGCGCGGGCTACGTGGGCTCCATCACGGCGGTGGGGCTGGCCCACCTGGGGCACCGCGTGGTGGGGGTGGACATCAACCGGGAGCGCCTGGCGCAGCTGCGGGAGGGGGTGGCGCCGTTCCACGAGCCGGGGCTGGCCGCCCTGCTGCAGGTCAACCTGGCCGCGGGGCGGATCCGCTTCACCGACGCCCTGCCCGAGGCGCTGACGGAGGCGCAGGTGGTCTTCGTCGCCGTGCACACGCCGCGGCGGGACAACGGCGAGGCCGACCTCTCCCACATCATCGACGTGGCCAGAGGGCTGGGGGAGCACCTGCAGCACTACAGCGTGGTGGCCGTGAAGAGCACGGTGCCCGTGGGCGCGCACGTGACCATGCGCCGCGTCCTGGAGCGGTACGGGCGGAAGGAAGGGGCGGACTACGACCTGGTGGCCAACCCGGAGTTCCTGCGGGAGGGGTTCGCCGTGCACGACTTCTTCTACCCCGACCGCGTGATCATCGGCGGCAGTAGCGGCGACGCCCGAGCGGTGGTGCGGGAGCTGTTCCAGCCGCTGGGTGCGCCCATCATCGAGACCACCATCGAGAACGCCCAGATGACCAAGTACGCGGCGAACGCCTTCCTGGCCATGCGCATCTCCTTCATCAACGAGATCGCCAACATCTGCGAGCGGGTGGGCGCCGACGTCAAGGACGTGGCCCACGGGCTGGGGTACGACCGGCGCATCGGCCACGAGTACCTGCGGCCGGGGGTGGGGTTCTCCGGTCCCTGCCTGCCCAAGGACCTGGAGGGGCTGGTCCGCCTGGCGGAGGACGCCGGGTACGAGCCCTTCTTCCTCAAGGCCATCCTGGAGAAGAACGCGCACCAGCGGCGGCAGATCCTGGGCAAGGTCTACGGACTGCTGGGGACGTCGCTCTACGGCCGGCGCATCGGGGTGCTGGGGCTGGCCTTCAAGCCTGGGACCGACGACGTCCGCAACTCCACGGCCCCGGAGATCGTGGACTACCTGGCGCGGCGGGGCGCGGAGGTGCTGACGTACGACCCCATGGCCGCCCCCGACGCGGCGCTGGCCGGGCGGCGCGTCTCCTCGGCGTACGAGGCCGCAGCCGGCGCCGACCTGCTGCTCATCCTGACCTCCTGGGAGGAGTTCCGCGGGCTGGACTTCGAGCGCATCCGCCGCGAGATGCGCCTGCCCAACCTGGTGGACGGGGTGAACGCGCTGGAGCCGGCGGCGATGCGCCGGCTGGGCTTCACCTACGTGGGCGTGGGCCGGCCCTGACGCAAGCCCCGGCCAGCAGGCGCTGGATCTCCGCGGCGACCCGCGCCGCCGCCCCCGGACCGCCCATACGCTCCCGCCCTGCCTGTCCCCGCCGCGCCCGCTCCTGTGGCGACGCCAGCAGGTGCAGCACCGCCGCCGCCGCCTGGTCGACGCCGGAGGCGGCGACGATGGCCTCCCCCAGCAGGTGGCGCTGCAGGGCG
>JBBIIQ010000170.1:0-4468 GCA_037446405.1 Armatimonadota bacterium
AGCCACAGGACCCCCTCGGCGACCAGGACACCCAGCGCGAGCAGCAACAGGATCCACCACAGCTCCTGCTGCCGCACCTCCCCGCCTCCCGCCTGGCCCAGGGAGGGGCCCACCCGGCGCAGGTCTGACTCCTCCGGAGGGGCGACGACGGCGATCGGCTGTTCCCGGGATCCGGTGCGCAGCGCATACAGCCCGGCCCGATCCAGGCGGGGCAGGACCAGGACGCCGCCGCGCGCCTCCACGGGCAGCGCCCGCCCCGAGGGATCCACCAGCAGCGCCGCGCCGGCGGGAGCCGGCAGCATGGCCGTCGTCCCCGCCTCTACCGTCGGCAGAGGAGCCAGCCACTCCAGCGCATTGGCCATCAGGATGGGGAACGCCGGGTGAACCGGCAGGTCGGAGCGGAGCAGGTCGAAGGGCAGCAGCACCACGCGCAGCTCGGGCCGCTCGAGGACCCAGAGCAGGGGCACGGTCCCCTCCGCCAGCACCGTCCCTCCGCGCGGCCGCAGGGTGAGGGCTTCCTCGGCGCGGATGCCGGTAAGGTCCGCCATCCGCAGGAGCGGGTGGGCGGAGAGGGTGCGCAGGACGGAGACACCGGCGGTAGGGGCCTCCACGTCCAGCGGCAGCGTCTCCGGCACGCTGCCCGCGATCAGGTAGCGGCCGGGCGGCAGGGTCCGCACGTCCACGCGGTCGAGGATCACCAGGTCGTAGGCCGCCCAGGCGGCGGGGTCGGGGCGCGCGGCGCGCTCGACCGCGCGCACAGGCAACACCTGCAGAGCGGCCTCCAGGAAGGGGTTCCCGGGGGAGACCAGGAGCACCCGCGGCAGGGCGGCCCGGCCCACCAGCACCGCCGCCTGGTCGTCGGCGGGGAGGACGTCTCTCCCCTCGAGGCGTACGCGGGCCACCCCTTCTCCCCGCACCGGCCACACCCGCACCGCCACCTCCCCGGCGGGGACGAGCAGCGGCGCGGCGTCCTGTGTCCCGTCCGGCCAGGCCACGTGCACGGTGGTACGCCGGTCGGTGCTGCCGAAATTCCGCACCGCGGTCAGGAGCACCGGGTGGCCTGTGCCGCTGGTGCTGGCGGCGACCCGCACCAGGGCCAGGTTCTCCGACGCACGGCCGAAGGTACGGTAGGCCACCCGCGGCAGGCGGACGCCCGGCCTGTCGCTGTAGACCACCACCTGCGCCGCGCGGCCGCGCAGACGCTGCGCGACCGCCACGCGCACAGCGGCCTCCAGGTCGCAACGACCGTCCCCGGGCGCCAGCCGGAGGATGGCGCGGCGGACGGCCGCCGGATCGGCGGTGAAGTCCAGGACCACGCGCGGCGCCGCACCCGCCTCCAGCACCATGACCGGCAGGCCCGCGGCGCCGTCCACCAGACGCAGCGCGGCCTGCTGGGCCGCGGCGAAGCGGCTCAGTGGCTCCTGTCCCCCGGCGTCATGCGCCTGCATGCTGCGCGAGGTGTCGAAGACCAGGACCAGCGCGTCGCCGGCGACGCCCGGAATCGGCACCGCCGGACGGGCCAAGGCCAGGGCCAGCAGGGTCACCGCCAGCAGCTGCAGCAGGAGCAGCAGGCTGCGCTCCAGGCGGCGCACGGGCAGGCGCACCACCAGGTCCCGGGTGGTGCGCTCCCACAACAGGGTGCTGCTTATGGTGTGCGGCACGCGACGTGCCCGCAGCATGTGCAGCAGGATGATCAGCGGCAGCGCCAGGAACAGCCAGAGGGCCTGCGGCAGGGCGAAGGCCGGCATCAGGTGATCAGCCCTCCCACCCGCAGGTAGCGCAGGACCAGGTCGGCCAGGGGGATGGTCGTGGTGGCCCGCAGGTAGTCGATGCCGTGGCGCAGGCAGAACTGCTCCAGGCCGGAAAGGTAGCGGTCGCGGGCGCGGGCAAACGCCCGCAGGGCGGCGCCGTCAGCGGTCACCTCCACGGCGTGGCCGGTCTCGCAGTCGATCAGGCGCAACTCCCCCGCCAGCGGCGGCGCCAGGTCCTCGTCGCTGAGGATGTGCACGACGAACAGGTCGAAGTGGCGGGCGCGGGCCAGCTTCAACCCCTCCTCCACCCCCTCGGGGATCAGCAGGTCGGAGAGCAGCACCAGCAGGCCGCGCCGTCGCGTCTGGTGCACGTACTCGCGCATCACCGCCGCCAGGTCGCTGCCCCCGCCCGGCCCCAGCGCGCCGAGGAAGCGGAAGAGCTGGAAGGTCTGGGAGCGGCCGCGGGCGGGGCCGAAGACGTCCCCGACCTGTCGGTCGAAGGCCGCCGCGCTCACCCGGTCCATGTTCACCAAGCCGATGGTGCCGATGGCCGCCGCCACCTGCGCCGCGTAGCGCAGCTTGGACGGCGTGCCGGAGGACGCGGGAGGAAACGCCATGGACCTGGAGCGGTCAAGCAGCAGGTGCACGTTGATCTCCTCCTCCTCGCTGAACAGCTTGACGAAGAGGCGGTCCAGGCGGGAGTAGATGTTCCAGTCGATGTAGCGGTAATCGTCGCCGGGCTGGTAGCCGCGGTAGTCTGCGAACTCGACCCCCCGCCCCAGGGTGGCGGAGCGTCGCTCCCCCCGCATCCCGCTGCGCACGATGCGGCGGGTGCGTAGGCTGAGGGTCTCCAGCCGGCTGAGGAATTGGGGATCGAGGAGCAGCGGTTCGCTCACCGGCGCACCCGCACCAGCTCCGGAGTCTCCTCCAGCACGTTGCGCACGATGTCGTCCGGGTCGATCCCCTCTGCCTCGCCCTCGAAGTTGAGGATGACCCGGTGGCGCAGCGCCGGCAGGGCCACGGCGCGCAGGTCCTCGAAGCTGACGTTGGCCCGCTCCTGCAGCAGGGCCCGCACCTTGGCCGCCAGCAGCAGCGCCAGCGCCCCGCGCGGGCTGGCACCGTAGCGGACGAAGCGTCTGGCCTGCGACGCCGCCCCCTCGCCCTCCGGGTGGGTCGCCCGGATGATGCGGGCCACGTAGTCCTTGACGTGCGTGGCCACCGCCACCTCGCGGGCGAGGGCCTGCATGGCCAGGATGGTGGCGCCCGAGGCCACCGGCTGTGCCGTCGGCAGCTGTGGCCCGGTGGTGCGGTCCATGATCTTCACCAGGTCGTCCAATGCGGGGAAGGGCACGCGCAACTTGAAGAGGAAGCGGTCCACCTGCGCCTCCGGCAGCGGGTAGGTCCCCTCCATCTCGATGGGGTTCTGCGTGGCCAGGACGAAGAAGGGCTCCTCCAGGGGATAGTGCACCCCCGCCGCCGTCACCGCGTGCTCCTGCATCGCCTCCAGCAACGCGGACTGGGTCTTGGGCGTCGCCCGGTTGATCTCGTCGGCCAAGACGATCTGCGAGAAGATGGGGCCGCGCTGGAACTCAAAGAAGCGCCGGCCCGTCTCGTCCTGCATGACCACGTTGGTGCCGATGATGTCCGCGGGCATCAGGTCCGGCGTGAACTGGATGCGGGAGTAGCGCAGGTCCAGGGCCTGGGCCAGCGTCTTCACCAGCAACGTCTTTCCCAGGCCGGGCACGCCCTCCAGCAGCACGTGCCCGCCGGCGATGAGCGCCGTCAGCACCTCCTCGATCAGCGCCTCGTAGCCGACGATCACCTTCTGGATTTCGGCCTTGAGCCGGCGAAAGGTCTGCCGGAACTCCTGAAGATCCATCTTCGCCCCCCTAGCGCCGCTCGGCCAGCAGGAGGAAGTAGCGCCGCACCACGGCGCGCAGCCCGGCAGGAATGCGCGCCGCCGCCATGTGCTCATCCGCCTGGCGGGCTACCTGTGGAGAGAGGCGCAGCACGGGGGCGCGGGCGGGCACCCTCCGCCCCGGGCCGAGGAGCTCTGTGGTCTGCAGCTGCCCCTCCCCCTCCTGCCCGACGACGCGCGAGCGCTCCCCCTGGGCCTCCAGCCGCGGGGTCTGGGACCCGAGCTTCTCTCCCAGCTTCCCCTGCCCGGGCGTCGACCCTTCGTTGGGTCCCCGCGGCGGGGGCGGGACGGCGGCCACCTCCTCCTGCTCCGGCAGACGACGCGTGGTCGACCCGAGCGGAGGGGTCTGCACCTCTCCCTGCTGCGCCTCCTCGGCCGACTCCGGCCCGGCGCCCCGGGCGATGCGCAGCGCGGAGCGCTCCAGCTCCTGCTCCGCCATCTGCAGCGCGGATTCGTCTGCCACAAGCGCCCGCAGCGCGTCCATCTCCGCAATGGCCTCCGCCAGCGCCCGCTGGCTCGCGGCGGCGTCACCGGCCTGGGCGCGGCGGCGTGCCTCCTCCAGCGTCTGGCGGGCCTGCGCCGGCAGCTGCGCCTCCGCGGACCGGGCAAGCTCCCCCAGCTGCTGCAGGAGGTCCTCCCGCACTTGCCCCTCCGGCACCTGGCTCAGCCGCGCCGCCAGCTCGCGCAGCTCCCGGATCGTCTGGTCGAGGGTGGCCCCAGGGCGGAACAGCGACTGGGGGACCGCCTCCGGGGCCTGGGGGTTGATGGTCTCTCCGATGCGCTGGCCGAGCTGGCGGCG
>JBBIIQ010000171.1:0-4463 GCA_037446405.1 Armatimonadota bacterium
AAACCACCACGGCCCCCGCCACGGGCGGCGTAGCCCCCCCTTCAAGGATGGCATGCTCCAGCCGATGACCGGTGGGGACCTGATAGATTGCAGCCGTCGAGGCAAAGAGAAAACGTCGCACCCCGGCCTTCTTGGCTGTACGGCCAACCGCAACAGCTGATTCCACATTCACGTGCCAGGTCAGCTTCGGATCCATTTCAGCGGCGGAATCACTGGAGATCCCCGCCAGGTGGACTACGCCTTCCACCCCCGTGAAGAGAGCAGGTTTCGTTGCTAGATCGTCCAGTGCATATGGATACAATTCGACACGCGAGCCAGACGGTAGCGCTGCTTCAAGGCGGCGCAGCCGATCCTCATCGCAGTCAATGGCTATGACCTCGTGCCCATGGGACGCCAGCAGCGGGGTCAGGCTTGACCCCACATAACCGGCTGCACCCGTGACGAGGATCTTCACCGCCCCCTCACCGTCCACACGTCGCCGAAGGAATCCGGCGAGATGCGCACCTCGTCGGGCCTCTCCCGGTTGTAGACCTCACTGGCGACGCTGACGAGCTGCGTGTCGTCCTCCAGCGACATCCAGCCGTGGTAGACGCCGGGAGGGATGGCGATGAGGCTGGGGTTCCGGGCGGAGGTGACAAAGACGTTCATCTGCCCGTAGGTCGGGGAGTCGCGCCGGTCGTCGACCAGCACCACCTTCGCCGCGCCCCGGCTGATGAAGAACCAGTCCCACTGCGCCTCGTGCTTGTGAAAGGCGCGGATCGTCCCCCGGGCGAAATTGCCCACCAGGTAGACCTGGCCGAACTTGGCAAAGTGCGGGTCGACCTGGCGCAGGATCTCGATGAGGTAGCCGCGGTCGTCCACGTGGGCTACCAGGGGCACAAAGCTCACGTCCCGGATCGTGGCCACATTTTGCTTCGCCAGCATGATGTCCAGCTTCATCGTCCCACCGCTCCCGTTCTTCAAGACTCCAGCGCCCCCGCCGCCTCAGGAGACCGCACCGGACCGGGCCGCAGCAGCAGGGACGACCAGACCACACCGACCGCCACCAGGCCCGCAACCGCCACCAGCGCGGCGGTGGCCTGCACGCTGCGGGCCAGCACGACGAGGGCCATGGGGTAGGCTGCGGCCTGCAGGACGATCCAGCGCAGGATCCCCGTCCGGCCCGCACCGAGGAGGTAGTAGATCCCAAGCAGTGCCAGCTCCGTGGCCAGCATCCCCAGGCCGACCAGTGGCAGCAGCGCCGCCCCGGCCACGTACGCGCCGCCGAAGAGGATCCGCATGATGGCCCCAGGCGCCAGCGCATAGGCCGCAAGCAGCGTCCCCCCCGCGCCGGCGGCGTAGAGGGCGGTACGCAGCAGCACACCCCAGCTTCTGCTGCCCTGCCCGTTTCGCCGCACGACCTCCGGCAGCATGACCATGGCCAGGGGAGCCGTGGCGTAGAGGATAATCTTGCCCCCGGTGGACGCGGCAGCGTAGATCCCGGCGTCCGCCGGGGGAAAGCGTGTCTTCACGAAGACCACGTCGGCGTACGTGAGCACCGTCATGCCGGCCGCGGCCAGCAGATATGGCAGCAGCCATCGAAACGCATCA
Source organism: Armatimonadota bacterium (assembly GCA_037446405.1). GTDB lineage: Bacteria > Sysuimicrobiota > Sysuimicrobiia > Sysuimicrobiales > Humicultoraceae > Humicultor. The sequence continues at coordinate 1,591 of JBBIIQ010000171.1, forward strand.
CCACTCCCCGCGGCAGAGGCCGACGGGCCTGCGGACGACAGCGCCCGCGCGCTGCGCAGGGTCACCACCAGCGCCCCCAGAGAGGCCAGGCTGATGGCAGCCACGGCCCCCTTCAGCCCCAGGCCCAGGGAGACCAACAGGACGCCCAGGCCCAGCCGGAGCACCCCCTCTGCAAGGAAGCTCGCACCCAGGGCCCAGAAGCGACGGCTCCCCTGCAGCATCCCCCGGACCACCGGCAGGGGCAGCCAGGAAATGAGCGCGGTGCCGACGATGATCACCGGGGCGGGTGACTCCAGCCGCAGCAGACCGGCCAGCGGGGAGCTGAACGCCACCACAACGGCGGAAGCCGCCAGGCCCAGCAGCAGGAAGGCCCTCAGCCAGCGCGAGAGCATGCCCGGAGAGAACGGCGCAGCCCCGGCGACCGGCAACGGCACGGCCCCGGCGTGCGAAGACGGCGGGCCCGCACTGCGCCCTCCGCGGGCGACGGAGGCTGACACCCCCATCTGGATCGCCGTCACCGGCACGGTCAGGATGAACAGTGCCCCCAGCAGGGCACTGAGACCCCCGTAGCCGGCAGGGGCCAGCGCCCGGCTCATGACCATGTGGTAGACCCAGTTGGCGCCGTTCATGCCCGCCATCCCCAGCGCCAGGACCAGCCCGTCCCGCGCCAACCGGTCCATCCGCATACCCGCGCGCCGCCGCGCGACCATCACCTCCGCGAACCTCCGATCGGAGACACTGAGCACTGAAGACGCGCCCCCGGAGGAACCGGGCCCGGCGCTTCCTCCATTCGGACACGCCTCCGCCGTGCTCACGACGGAGGCGCCCGGCAATCACCCTGCTCTAGACGTGAGGTAAGACAATTTATTCTCTAGATTGCGGGCGAATCCTTTCCTCACCCGTCGCGCCGCCCGCGCATCGCGGATACCGTGATTCCCGGGGTACCTCTACGGAATCACCGCGCAACATCGCGTGAAGTCTGGAAGAACTCTTCTGTCCTCTGAGAGGCGAAAATGGGCCCGCGGCGCCCCTTCGCAGAGGGAAATCCCCGCGCAGGGCGAAAAGAATGGATATCATCCCGGCGCAAGAACAGGTACGGCACGTCCGCCCTCCCGGCCGCTGCGGCGGCCCTGACGGTGCGGGCTCGTGCGGTGGCCCTTGACGGTTGCAGGTCTCTTGAGGGTGAGGGCTTCGGTGATCCGATTCGCGTGCGCGGTCCTGCTCGCCGGCCTGCTACTGGGCCGGGGTCCCCTCTGGGCGGCTCCGGTCCCCCTGCCGCCTACGGGCGGCGTGCGCATCGAGCTCCTCACCCACGACGCCCGGCGGGCGCTGCGGCCGGGAGACCGGGTGACGGTGACGCTGCGGGGCAGCGCCGGCGGGTCGGCCACGTTCCACATCTTCGGCGTGGTCGCCAACGTGGGGATGCGGGAGATCCGCACGGGCGTCTACCAGGCGCAGCCCGCGCTCTACACGGGGACCTACATCGTCCGCCCCGGGGACGCGGCCCTCAACGCCGCCGTGCTGGCCACGCTCAGCGTGGGCGGCCACCAGGTGATGGGGGTGAGCAGCCGGCCCCTGACCATGGACACCCGCGGCCCGGTGGTCATCTCCCGCCAGCCCAAGCCCGGGGTGAGCCTGGCCAACGTCCGGCCGAACATCGTCGTGCAGTACTTCGACGGCATCTCCGGGGTGCACCCGGGGACCGTCAGGCTGGTCGTAAACGGGCAGAACGTCACCGCCCGCGCCTCCGTCTCGGAGACCGCGGTGGCCTACAACCCGGAAGGGTCCTTCCGCCCCGGCCCGGTGCGCGTGCAAGTGGCGGTCAGCGACCGGGCGGGGAACAGCGAGCGCGTCGAATGGTCGTTCACGGTCGCCCCGCCCGGCGACCTGCTCAAGTCGGTGACCATCAACCCCGCCACGCCGCTGGCGCCGGGCGACCTCCTCACCGTGGTGGCCTCAGGCGCTCCCGGAGGCAAGGCCACATTTTCCATCCAGGGTCTCCCGGGGACGGTGGCCATGCGGGAGTCGCGCACGGCGGGGGTCTACTTCGGGACCCTGGCGGCGGCCACAGGGATCTCGCTGGTCGACGCGCCCCTGGTCGTGACCCTGGAGAAGGACGGTCGCCGCAGCGCCCTTGCCGCCGCAGCCGGCGTGACCATCGTGGGCGGGCCTCCGCCGGCTCCGGCGGTTGCCGCGCCGGGCCGGGCCATCGTCCTGGGCGAGGAGCCCGTCGCCCGGATCGTCCTGCGCGGGCGCTCCCGGCCGGGGTTCCGCATCCTGGGCCGCCTGACGTTCGTCATCCGCTCCGCGGATGGCGAACAGCAGGGATCGCTCGGCGAGTTCGCGACCGTCGTGGGCGCAGACGGCACGTGGCAGGTGGCACTGGGTTCGCTCATCGCTCCGGAGGGTTCCCGGGTCATCACCACGGTGGTGGCCGTCGACCCGGCGGGCCGGCGGTCTCCTCCCGCCGTGCAGGAGGTGGCGCAGGCGGGTCCGTAGCTCAGGGCGCGGGGGTCAGCACGACCTGAAGGCCCGCCCCGAACCGCGCCCTGACGGTCTTGACGATCTCCTCCGCCACCGACCGGCGGTAAGGCCCCAGCGTGATGTAGTACGCACTGCCTCCCCCAGGCCGGCTCACCCGCGCGGCGTAGCCCGCTACCGTCAGTTCCGCGGCGATCTCCGAGGCCCTGGTGGCCTCGCTGAGGGGCCCGATCTGGACCATCACGAAGGGCCCGTTGACATCGAGCGGAGGCTGCGGCGTGGGCGGGGCCGGCGGAGGGGTCGACGGAGCCGGCGGAGCGGTAAGCGGGACCGGCGTCAGGGGCGCTGGTCGGGGGGTTGGAAGCGGCCCGGGCCGCGGCGTGGCCACAGGA
>JBBIIQ010000172.1:0-4458 GCA_037446405.1 Armatimonadota bacterium
GGCCGGCCGGCCGACGACGTGTACCGCCTGCTGGGGGTGGACGACCTGGTGTATATCGGGAACCACGGGCTGGAGGTCCTGCGCGGGGAGCCCCCTCCGGTGGCGCGGACGGCGGAGCAGCTGCAGGTGCAGGTCCGCTGGCTGGCGGCGCGCATCCGGGAGCGACTGGGCGACGTGCCCGGCCTGCTCATCGAGGAGAAGCGGTTCTCCACGGCCATCCACTACCGGCTGGTGGACGCGGCGGCGGTCGACCGGGTGAGGCAGGTGGTTACCTTTCTGGCGGCCCAGCACCGGCCGTGGGTGGTCGTGATGCGGGGCAAGGAGGTGCTGGAGATCCGTCCCAACCTGCCCTGGGACAAGGGGCGGGCCGCGCTCTGGTGGCTGGAGCACCACTGCGGACGGGACTGGCCGCAGCGGGTGATGCCCGTCTACATCGGCGACGACCGTACCGACGAAGACGCCTTTGCCGCCCTCGCCGGCGGCGGGATCACCGTGGCCGTAGCCCCCCAGGGCCCTACGGTGGCCGGGTACTACCTGCGGGGCTGGGAGGAGGTCCTGGACTTCCTGCGCCGCCTGGCAACCCTGGGGGCGGGGGATCAGCCGCTGCCTGCCTCCTGAGGGTAGGGACGGTCGATCTGCACAGCGAGCTCGGCGCCGAAGAGCAGAATCGCCGCCGACAGGTACATCCACACCAGGAAGACGATGATGCCTGTGAGCGACCCGTACACCAGCTGGTAGCGGGCGAAGGTCTGCAGGTACCAGAAGAAGGCGTGCTTGATGCCCTCGAAGAGCACCCCCGCCGTCACCGCGCCGGCGACGGTACGGGGCCAGGGAAGTTTCACGTTGGGCAGGTAGCGGTAGATCACCAGGAAGGTCAGGCTGCTCAGCCCCAGGGGGACCAGGGCGGAGGCGAGGCGCGCCAGCGGAGTGCCGCCGACCGAGGCGATAGCCCGGGCCAGCCCGGGAAAGGCCGCCAGCAGCTGGAGGACGGCCGAGGTGAAGAGGGAAAGGAGGATGAACGCGCCAGCCATCAGAATCAGCCCCAGGTCCAACAGCTTCCCCAGGAGGAAGGAGCGGCGGCGCGGCGCGCGGAGGAGGCGGTTGAGGGCGTTGCGCAGTGTGGCCGCCACGGCGGTGGCGCTCCAGATGAGACCGACGATGGCCAGGGCGCCGAACGTGCCCCGCAGGCGGATGGTCTCGGCGATGTTGCGGTCGACGAATTCGGCGGTGGCGGGCGGCAGGTAGTGGGAGAGGGTCTCCGCGATGGCCCGGCGCACGTCGATCTCGTTGACCACCAGGCCGGCGGCGGCCACGATGGCCAGCAGCAGCGGGAAGATGGAAAAGAGCGCCGAGTAGGCGATGGCAGCGGCCAGGTCAAACGCGCCGTCCTGCAGGAACCGCTTGTAGGCCTCCACCACCACCCAGAGGGGCCGGAGGCGGGGAAGAGCGAACGGCCGGCTCAGTGAGAGGCGCACGGCCTGCCCATTGTATCAGAGGGCGGCCGGTTTGCGCGCGCGCACCGTGATGGTGAAGATATCGCCGGAGCCGCGGGCCAGCACCTCCACGGCGGTGAACCCGGCGCGGCGGATGCGCTGCAGGTAGACCTCCTCAGCCTCGGCCCCGTCCACGCAGGCAGCCCACCGCTCCGGATCCACGGGTGCCCCTGCGGGGCGGGGGCGGTCGCGCACCAGGTCGGCCACGACCATCCGGCCCCCCGGCCGCAGGACGCGGAAGGCCTCGCGGAACGCCTGCTCCTTGTCCGGCACCAGGTTGAGCACACAGTTGCTGATGACCACATCCACGCTGGCCTCGGGCAGCGGCAGTGCCTCGATCTCGCCCAGGCGGAACTCCACCTGGGAGAATCCCACGCGCGCCGCATCTGCGCCAGCGCGCCAGACCATCTCCGGGGTCATGTCCACGCCGATGACCCGTCCGCACGGACCGACGCGCTCGGCTGCGCGAAAGACGTCCAGACCGCGCCCGGAGCCCAGATCGAGGACCACCTCACCCGGCCGCAGGTCCGCGGCCTCCACCGGCGAGCCGCACCCCAGCGAGGGGATGCCGGCGAGATCCGGCTGCCCCACCGCGGTGGGGCAGCATCTGTCGTCGGGGGTGCCGCAGCATTCCTCGCCGGTCGTGCCGCAGCAGCCTCGCTCCGCCGCCTTGGCATAGTAGTCGCGCACGACCAGCTTGATCGCAGTCTCCTCCACGGACGTCCCTCCCTCGTCATCGAAGCTCAGGGCGCAGCCCCGACGGCGGCACCGGCGGCGCGCCTACCGCAGCCTCACCCGGCGAGGCGTGCCTACGGCGGCGCTCGGCTACGGTGCAGCTAGCCGGCGGTGCATGGCCACGGCAAAGGCGCAGCATGCGCTCCCCAGCTCCGCGGAGGCGAAGAGGCGGGGGTCGAGCCCCTCCCGCGGCACCTCCTGGAAGCCCAGGCGGGCGAAGAAGGGCGCCGCCCCAGCCGTCAGCAGGGCCAGCTCGCGCACGCCGCGTCGCTGTGCCTGTGCGACCGCTGCGGCCACCAGCGCCTGCCCCAGCCTCCGCCCGCGACGCGCCACCGCCACCACCACCGAGCGGAGGAGGGCGACGTCGCCGTACACCTCCAGCCCGGCGGCGCCGGCAATCCCGCCGCTGTCCTCGGCCACGAGAAAGGTTTCCAGGTGCTCCTCCACTCCCGCCAGCGGCAGGCCGGCATCCCGCAGGAGCGCGGCGATGGCCCCGTAGTCCGCCCTGCGGGCGGGGCGGATCACCGTGCTGGAGGATTCATCGACAAACGTCAATAGAATCCCTCGCTCAGACCAGCGCCAGCAGTTCCTGCACCAGCCTCTTGAGCGCGGGCCGGGCCAGCGCGTAGTAGGCCCAGGTTCCGCGGCGCTCTACCTGCACCAGCCCGGCGTCGCGCAGGACCCGGAGGTGGTGCGAGATGGTCGGCTGCTCCAGGTCGAAGGCCGACTCGATCTCGCAGACGCACAGAGCCTGGTGACGCGCCAGAAGGTGGACGATACGCAGGCGAGGGGGCGCGGCCAGCGCCTGAAGCATCTCCTCCACGGCCGCCAGCCGCTCCTCGTCGAAGCGGGTACGGGCCACCTCCTGCCGGCAACCGTCCGGGCAACACGTGCGCGCGGCCGCTGCAGTGGTCTTCTCCGCGGTCACCGCCATGCCTTCAACCCTCCGCGTGGCCTGTCGGCTCCTTCCTGCAGAACCGGGCTCCAAGAATGCATTAAATTGACAGAGATCAATCTATCGCTTTCTTCTGCCCCCGTCAAGGTCCGACACCGCGCCGGCCCTCGCCTGCGCGCGGCCGGCTAGAGGCGGTCCGCCGGCACCAGGCGGAACCAGTAGAAGCTGTGCGGCCCCAACGTCAGGAAGTAGGGGAGGTCGCCGATGGGCGGGAAGGGGGTGTGCCCGAAGAGCTCCACCGGCACGTGGCCGCGATAACGACGCAGGTCCAGCTCGCACGGCGGGACGAACCGGGAGAGGTTGGCCACGCAGAGGACGGTCTCGGTGCTATCGCTGCGCAGGTAGGCGAAGATGCGCCGGTTGGTCGGCTCCAGGATCTCCAGGGCGCCCCGGCCGAAGACGGGGAAGCGCTTGCGGATGGCGATGAGGCGCTTCATCCAGTTGAGGAGCGAGGCAGGGCTGCGCTGCTGGGCGTCCACGTTCACGGCTGCGTAGTAGTACTGGGGGTTCTCGATAGGCGGGAGGTAGAGCCGCTCCGGGTCGCAGCGGGAGAAGCCGGCGTTGCGATCGGCGGACCACTGCATGGGCGTGCGCACGCCGTTGCGGTCACCCAGGTAGATGTTGTCGCCCATGCCGATCTCGTCGCCGTAGTAGATGATAGGCGTGCCGGGCAGGGAGAAGAGCAGGCTGTTCAGCAGTTCCATGCGGCGGCGGCTGCCCTCCAGGAGGGGGGCCAGGCGGCGACGGATGCCCAGGTTCAGCCGCATCTGCGGGTCCCGCGCATACTCGTGGTACATGTAGTCCCGCTCCTCGTCCGTGACCATCTCCAGGGTCAGCTCGTCGTGGTTGCGCAGGAAGAGGGCCCACTGGCAGGCGGGCGGGATGGGCGGTGTGCGCTGCAGGATCTCCGCGATGGGTTGGCGGTCCTCCTGGCGGACGGCCATGAACATGCGGGGCATCAGGGGGAAGTGGAAGGCCATGTGGAACTCGTCGCCGTCACCGAAGTAGGCCACCACGTCCTCCGGCCACTGGTTGGCCTCCGCCAGCAGCATGCGCGTCCCGCCGTAACGCTGATCGACGAAGCGGCGGACGCGCTTCATGAAGGCGTGGGTCTCCGGCAGGTTCTCGCAGTTCGTCCCCTCCCGCTCGTAGAGGTAGGGAACGGCGTCGCAGCGCAGGCCGTCGACTCCCCGGTCCAGCCAGAAGGCGATGATCTCCAGGATCTCCTCCTGCACCCGCGGGTTGTCATAGTTCAGGTCGGGTTGGTGGCTGAAG
>JBBIIQ010000173.1:0-4417 GCA_037446405.1 Armatimonadota bacterium
CTGGCCGCCCTGACTTGGCTGGGCCGGGGAGGTTCCTCCGGTGGCCGCGGGCCGTCGGCCATCGTCTCTCCACCTGCGACTGCCCTCACTCCCGCGCCCGCCTCCACACCCGGCGCCGTCCCGCTGCCGGAGATCGCGGTTGAGGGCGGCCGCCTCACCGGAGGCGACGCGGCGGGCACCGTGCAGTGGGAGCTGCGGGCCAGGACCCTGGAGACGGATGCCGCCCGGCGGGAGGTCCGGCTGCAGGGCGTGGAGGGGACGTTCTACGAGCGAGGCAAGGCGGTGCTGACGATCACAGCGGCCAGCGCCGTCTTCTCCACCGGGGCGCAGGACCTGACGCTGGCCGGCGGGGTGCGCGCCCGGGGGGAGGGGCGCTCTCTGGCTGCCGGGCGCCTGCAGTGGCTGGCCGCCCGCCGCCTGCTGGTGGCGACGGGTGGCGTCGTGCTTGCGCAGGACCGGATCACGGTCCGCGCCGACCGGCTGGAGAGCGACATCGGGTTGCGCAGGGCGAGGCTGAGCGGGAACGTCCGCGCCACCGTGCGGGAGTAGCCGTGCGCGGTCCCCTCCTCCTCGCAGCCCGGACTCGCGCCGCAGCGCTCGCTGCCGTCGCAGCCCTGGCCGCCGCCCTGCCCTTTACCACCGCACGGGCTGCCGCGGCACCGGCGGGTCTGGCCGTAGAGGTCTCTGGCGCGTCCTACGCAGAGTACGACGCCGGGAGCGGGACGTGGGTATTACGGGGGTCCCCGGTGGTCATCGCCTGGAGTGCGGCCAGGCTGGAGGCCGCGGAGATCCGCTACGACGAACGGCGGGGTCTGGCGGAGGCCTCCGGCGGCGTGGCCCTGCGGCAGGAGACGCTGGTCCTGCGCGCGGCTCGCGCCGCGGCCTGGCTGCGCCGGCATCTGGTAGTGGCCGAGGAGGGCGTCGAGGTGACCGTGCGCCGCGGCGCCGACGAGGTGCGGCTGACCGCAGCGCGGGTGGAGGCGGACCTGGCGAAGCGGCAGGTGGCGGCCGGCGGGGATCCCGTCCTCACCTTCAGGCAGATGCGGCTGGCGGGACGGCGGCTGGAGTTCGACGGAGCGGCGGAGGTGGGCACCGCCGCCGGGGACGCGGACCTGACCCTCCCCGAAGGGCGCCTGCAGGCGGGGAGGATAGAGGCGCGCCTGGTGGACGAGCGGGCGACGGCGGAAGACGACGTCCGCGTCTCTGCGGGGGACCTGCTGGCGCACGCGCCGCTGGCGGCACTCGACGGGCGCGCCGCTGTGGTCACCCTCAGCGGCGGCGTGGTGGTGCGGCGCGGCGCAGACACCCTGACCGCCGAGGTGGTTACGGTGGACCTGCGGGCGCGGCGGGCGGCCGCCACCGGCGGTCCCCGTCTGGTCCTGGGCGGGCCGGGGCAGTAACCCCGGGGAGTGGTCAGTGGTGCTCTGGGCGCGCAACCTGGTCAAGCGGTACGGACCGCGCACCGTGGTCAACGGTGTGACGCTGCGGGTGGAGCGGGGGGAGATCATCGGGCTCCTCGGACCGAACGGGGCCGGGAAGACCACGACCTTCTACATGATGGTGGGCCTGGTGCGGCCCAACGCCGGCGAGGTCTGGCTGGACGGTCTGGAGCTGACCCACCTCCCCGTGCACCGGCGGGCGCGCCTGGGCATCGGCTACCTGGCGCAGGAGCCCTCGATCTTCCGCGGACTCACCGTCGAGGAGAACATCCTCATCGTCCTGGAGGCCGCCGGTCGTCCCCGCCCCGCGCGGCGGGAGACGGTGGAGCGGCTGCTGGTGGAGTTCGGCCTGACCCAGGTGCGCCGCCAGGTGGGGGTTTCGCTCTCCGGCGGGGAGCGGCGGCGCGTGGAGATCGCCCGCGTCATGGCCATGGAGCCGTCCTACATCCTGCTGGACGAGCCGTTCACCGGCATCGACCCCAAGTCCGTGGCGGAGATCCAGGAGGTGGTGCGCGCCCTGCGGGCGCGCGGCCTGGGCGTGGTCGTCACCGACCACAACGTGCGGGACACCCTGGCCATCACCGACCGCTCCATGATCATCCACCAGGGGTCCGTCCTCCTGGCGGGCACGGCGCAGGAGATCATGGAGAGCGAGGAGGCGCGGCGCTTCTACCTGGGAGATTCCTTCCAGCTGTGATCTCGATCCTCGACCGGTACATCCTGAAGCAGGTGCTGGGCCTCTTCCTCTTCGGGGTCGGCCTCTTTACCGTCCTGCTGGCGGTGAACGACATCTTTGGCCTGGTGCGCATCGCCGTCAGCCAGCACATCGCTGTGCCCACCGTCCTCCGGCTGCTCCTCCTGCGGCTGCCCAACCTGGCCGTGGCCTCCCTGCCCATGGCCCTGCTGCTGGCGGTGCTGATGACCGCGGGGCGCCTCTCGGAGCACAACGAGGTGGTGGCCATGCGCACCGGCGGGATCAGCCTGGGGCGGATGAGCCTGCCGGTGCTGGTGGTGGCGGCGCTGGTCGGAGCGGCGGGGGCGGTGCTCGCCGAGTGGACGGTGCCCCTGGCGGAGGATCGCTTCGCTCAGGAGATCAGCCGCGCCACCAGGCAGCCCCCGGCGCCCCGCGGCTACGTCCTCTTCCGCGAGGTGGAAGGCCCCCGCGTTTCGGTGTACTACGCCCGCCGCACCTCCGCCGCCGGCGACGTGCTGGAGGGACTGGTGGTCAACCAGTTCGAGGCGGAGCGCCTGGTCCGCGTCATCGAGGCCAGGCGGGCCCGCTACAGCGGCGGCCGGTGGGAGTTCGAGGAGGGGACCGTCCACCTGCTCACGGCGACGCCGCCGGTGGAGATGGGCTTCCACCGCCTGGAGGCGCAGATCCGGCGCACGCCGCGGGAGATCCTGGTCCAGCGCAAGGACCCTTCGCAGATGACCATCCGGGAGCTGCGCGCCTACATCGCCGTGCTGCGGCGCACGGATGAGGCCGTGCTGGAGTACCTGGTGTGGATGCACGCCCGGATGGCGCTGCCCAGCAGCAGCCTGCCCTTCGCCCTGCTGGCCATCCCCCTGGGGCTGCGGCCGCACCGCGGCGGTCCCTCCATCGGCCTGGGCCTGACCGTCCTGATCATCCTGATCTACTACCTGCTGACCAACGCCACCCTCGCCCTGGGCCAGACCGGCCGCCTGCCGCCCCTGCTGGCGGCGTGGACCCCCAACCTCCTCCTGGCTGCGGTGGGAGGCGTCCTCCTGTGGCGGGCGCGCTGACCGTCCCGCCGGCGGCGCGCGCCGCCCCCATGTTGCTGGCGGCGGCCGCCCTCATCCTCTTCACCGTCGCCCTGGGGCAGGGGAGCCTCTGGGACCAGGACGAGGCGAAGTACACCGAGGTGGCCCGCGCCATCGTCCAGCGGGGCGACCCGATCACCCTCTACAGCAACGGCGCGCCCTGGTTCGTCCACCCGCCCCTGTACATGTGGCTCGTCGCCGCCACCGGCGCCCTCTTCGGCTTTACGGAGGTCACCGCGCGGATCTGGTCGGCGATCTTTGGGGCGGCCGGCGTGCTGGTGACCGTGTCGCTCACCCGGTGGCTCTACGACCTGCGCACGGGGCTGCTGGCCGGGCTGATCCTGATGACCATGCTGGAGTACTTCCTGCTGTCCCGCATGGCCGTCTTCGACGTCCCCCTGGTCGTCTTCATGCTGCTGGCGCTGTACATGGCGGTGGTGGCCGAGCAGGCCAGGAGCGGGCCGGATCGGAGGCGCGCCTACCGCTGGGCGTTCGTCTGGGCCGGCCTGGGGACGCTGACCAAGGGCCCGATCGCCCTGCTGCTTCCGGCGATGGTGCTGGGGACCTGGTGGGTTCTGCAGGGACGCCTGCGGGAGCGGCTACGGGCCCTCCCCTGGGAGGGCCTGCTCCTCTACGGCCTGATCGGCCTCTCCTGGTACGGCATCGAGGCCGCCCTCCACGGCCGGGCGTTCCTGCGCACGGCCGTGGGCTACTACCTGTTCACCCGATTCTTCGGCGTCGTGGAGAACCAGCCCGGGCCGTGGTACTACTACCTGCCTGTGCTGGCCGCGGGCGCGTTTCCCTGGAGCGCGCTCCTGCCCTCTGCCTGCGTCTACCACTGGCGGAGGGCACGGCGGGAGGGGGACAGCCTCCTCCTGCTGCTGTGGATGGGGATTGTGCTCCTGTTCTACTCCGCCGCCGGGACGAAGCTGCCGAACTACATCCTCCCCATCCTGCCGGTGGCCGCCGTGGCCGTCGCCCGCCTGTGTGCGGCCGCGCTGTGGGAGGACGACGGACGGGCGGATGCGCTCCTGCGCTGGAGCGGCGCGGTGCTGCTGGCCGTTGCCGGGTTCCTGGTCCTGGCCGCCTCCGCACTGGGCCCGCGGCAGGCACCGGCGCAGTACGAGACCCTGCGGCCGCAGCTCCGCCCGCTGGCGCTGCCGGTCGTCGTGGGCGCGGCGGTGGCAGCCGGGCTG
>JBBIIQ010000174.1:0-4389 GCA_037446405.1 Armatimonadota bacterium
GCTGGAGCGGGCGGGCCTGGTGGCGGCGCGCCCGGGCGGAGAGGGGTACTACGACTTCCTGCGCCACCGTCTGGTCTTCCCCATCCAGGACCTGCAGGGGCGCACGGTGGCCTTCGGCGGGCGCGCGCTGGATGAGTCCGCCCCCAAGTACCTGAACACCCGGGAGTCACCGGTGTTCAACAAGGGAAGAACCCTCTATGCCCTCAACTGGGCGCGGGAGGCGATCCGGGAGACAGGCGAGGTCGTCCTCGTGGAAGGCTACATGGACGCGCTGACCTGCCACCAGTTCGGCATCCGGAACGCCGTGGCCTCTCTGGGCACGGCGCTGACCCTGGACCACGTGCTGCTGCTGAAGCGGTTTGCCCCGCGTGCGGTGGTGGTGTACGACCCGGATACGGCCGGGCGGGCCGCCAGCGAGCGGGGGCTGCAGCTCTTCGAGGAGGGGGAAGTGGCCGTGCGCGTAGCCGTGCTGCCGGCGGGGAGCGATCCCGACGCCTTCCTCCGGAACGAGGGGCCCGAGAAGTTCCGAACAATCCTGGGCGAAGCTCTGCCGATGTTCGACTACCAGGTGGCGCAGGCACTCACTAGGCACGATCCGCGTACGGTGGAAGGAAAGGTGGGCCTGGTCGACGAATTGCTCCCTGCTTTAGGGGCGGTGGCAAATCCGGTCCGCCAGTCCGAGTACCTGCGGGCGCTCGCGGAGCGGTTCACTATTTCTGAGGATGCGCTTCGCCAGCGCCTCGCTGCTACCAGACGGTCGGGCCGCGGGGCGGCGCAGCCGCCGGGACCGGTTGCCGTCCAGGGGACGAAGCGCCAGCGGGCGGAGCGGCTGCTGCTGCACATGATGGTGCAGGCGCCGGAGATCCGGCGGCGGGTGCGCCGCGACCTCTCGGCCGAGGACTTCCGCGATTCCCTCCACCGCAATCTGGCGCGGGTCCTGCTGCAGACGGACGAGCCGGCGGAGGTCCTGAGAGACCGCCTGCCCGATGAGGCTAGCGCGACGCTGCTGACGCAGCTCTTGTTCGAGGATCACGGGGTCGTCGAGAAGGACCGGGAGAAGGTGGTGCGCGGGAACGTGCGCACCATCCGCCAGGCCGACCTGGAAGAGCGGCTGCAGGCCCTGCGGCAGCGGCTGGCGGCGGCGGAGGCGGCGGGACGGCAGGAGGAGGTCGCCGACCTGCAGCGCGCCATCCTGGAGGTGCGGCGGCAGGCCCTGGAGGAGGAGCGGGCGGCGCGCTAGGCGGGAGCGCATGACCAAGAAGAAGGCCCAGGTGCCGGCGACGACAACCGAGGAAGCGGCGGCGGAGAAGGGACCGCTCACCGCCGAGCTGCGTGGCCTGATCGAGCTCGGGCGCAAGCGGGGGTACCTCACCCAGGACGAGATCCTGGAGCAGTTCCCCGAGGCGGAGCAGAACGTCGACGAGATCGACCGCATCTACAGCATCCTCTCCGGCCAGGGCATCGAGATCGTGGAAGAGGCCAAGGAGGCGGAGGAGAAGCCCAAGGAGGAGGAAGAGGAAGAGGCGGACCTGGACGCGATCTCCATCGACGACCCCGTCCGCATGTACCTCAAGGAGATCGGCAAGGTCGCCCTGCTCACCCCGGAGCAGGAGGTGACCCTGGCGCAGCGGATGGAGAAGGGCGACGCGGAGGCGAAGCGCCGCCTCATCGAGGCCAACCTCCGCCTGGTGGTCTCCATCGCCAAGAAGTACGTGGGCCGGGGGATGCTCTTCCTCGACCTGATCCAGGAGGGCAACCTGGGCCTGATCCGCGCCGTGGAGAAGTTCGACTGGCGCAAGGGCTACAAGTTCTCCACCTACGCCACCTGGTGGATCCGCCAGGCCATCACCCGGGCGCTGGCCGACCAGGCGCGCACCATCCGCATCCCCGTGCACATGGTGGAGACCATCAACAAGCTGGTGCGCATCTCCCGCCAGCTCCTGCAGGAGCTGGGGCGGGAGCCGACGCCGGAGGAGATCGGGGAGGTGATGGGCCTGCCGGCGGAGCGGGTGCGGGAGATCATGAAGATCGCCCAGGAGCCCATCTCCCTGGAAACCCCCATCGGCGAGGAGGAGGACTCCCACCTGGGCGATTTCATCGAGGACCAGGACGCCCTGGCCCCCGCGGAGGCGGCCTCCTTCACCATGCTCAAGGAGCAGCTGGAGGGGGTGCTGGAGACGCTGACGCCGCGGGAGCGGAAGGTGCTGAAGCTGCGCTTCGGGCTGGACGACGGCCGCCCCCGCACCCTGGAAGAGGTGGGCCGGGAGTTCGGCGTCACCCGGGAGCGCATCCGCCAGATCGAGGCCAAGGCGCTGCGCAAGCTGCGCCACCCCAGCCGCAGCAAGCGCCTGAAGGACTTCATCGAGTAGCCTCAAAGACGCCTCCAGCGGCCGCCGCCTGCGATATCGCCCGGCGACATGGTAGGGTTGAGGCGATGGGGGGGACGGCCGGTGGAGTGTGATATTCGCAGTGCAGACCTCGTTCCCACGGGACGGGCGAGGATCGCCTGGGCGGAGCGGGAGATGCCCGTGCTGCGCAGCATCCGCGAGCGCTTCGCCCTGGAGCGGCCGCTGGCGGGGGTGCGCATCGCCGCCTGCCTGCACGTCACCAGCGAAACCGCCGCGCTGGTGCGAACCCTCGTAGCCGGTGGGGCCACGGTACGGCTGTGCGCCAGCAACCCCCTCTCCACGCAGGACGACGTGGCCGCGGCGTTGGTGGAGGAGCAGGTGGGGGTCTTCGCCATCAAAGGGGAGGATCGGGAGACCTACTACCGGCACATCCAGCAGGCTCTGGACCTGCGGCCGCAGATCACCATGGACGACGGCGCCGACCTGGTGACCACGGTGCACGAGCAGCGGCGCGACCTCCTGGCAGCGATCGTCGGCGGGACCGAGGAGACCACCACCGGGGTGGTCCGCCTGCGGGCCATGGCCCGGGAGGGCGTGCTGCGGTATCCCATCATCGCCGTCAACGACGCCCGGACCAAGCACCTCTTCGACAACCGCTACGGCACCGGGCAGTCCACCATCGACGGGCTGCTCCGCGCCACCAACCTGCTGCTGGCGGGCCGGGTGGTCGTGGTCTGCGGGTATGGCCTCTGCGGGCGCGGGGTGGCCCTGCGCGCCCGCGGCATGGGCGCCCGCGTCATCGTCACCGAGGTGGACCCGCTGCGGGCGCTGGAGGCGGTGATGGAGGGCTACCAGGTGATGCCCCTGCTGCAGGCGGCGGAGGTGGGGGAGGTCTTCATCACCGTCACCGGCAACCGGGACGTCATCCGGCGCGAGCACCTGGAGCGGATGCGCGACGGCGCCATCCTGGCCAACAGCGGCCACTTCAACGTGGAGATCGACATCCCGGCGCTGGAGGCGATGGCCTCCGGGAAGGAGCGGATCCGCGAGTACGTGGACGAGTACCGCCTCCCCGACGGACGGCGCATCTCCCTGCTGGCGGAAGGACGCCTGCTCAACCTGGCCGCCGCGGAGGGGCACCCGGCCGCGGTGATGGACATGAGCTTCGCCAACCAGGCCCTCTCGGTGGAGTACCTGGTCAGGGCTGAGCGGCGGCTCACGCCCGACGTCTATCCGGTGCCCGCGGCGATCGACGCGGCGGTGGCCCGGCTCAAGCTGGAGGCGACGGGAATCGCCATCGATGCGCTGACGCCCGAGCAGGAGCGCTACCTCGGGTCCTGGGCCGAAGGGACCTGACCGAGGGACCCGACCCGAAGGCAGCTGACCGCCGGTAAATCGCTCCCGGCCTGCCGATGAATGCGGTGTGCTGGCCGGGCTCCTCGACCTGCTCTACCCTCCGCGCTGCCTGGTCTGCCGGGCCGCGGGGGAGGCGCCGCTCTGCGCTCGCTGCCGCCTGGGGTTTGCCCCCGTCTCGGCGCCGTTCTGCCTCCGCTGCGCCTGCCCCCTTGCGGGCCCGGATGCCGCAGGGCTGTGCCGGGCCTGCACCGCCCGCACGCCGCCCTTCGCCGCCGCCCGCGCCCTGGCCTTGTTTGAGGGGCCTGTGCGCATTGCGGTGCACCGACTCAAGTACGAGGGGCGCCGCGAGCTGGGCCCGATCCAGGGCCGGATGCTCGCGGCCTTCGTGCGGGCGGCGCCTGTACTCGGCCACGTGGACCTGGTCGTGCCGGTGCCACTGCACGCGGCGCGCGAGCGGGAGCGCGGTTTCAACCCGGCCCTGCTCCTGGCCGCACCGGTGGCCGAGGCGCTGGGCCTCCCGCTCCTGCCGGCCGGCCTGGAGCGGACCGTGCCCACGGCGCCGCAGAGCGCGCTGGGGCTGAGGCAGCGTTGGGCCAATGTGGCCGGCGCCTTCTCCGTCCCGGCTCGTGGTGCGGGGACGCTGCGGGGCAAGGCCGTCCTCCTGGTGGACGACGTCATGACCAGC
>JBBIIQ010000175.1:0-4365 GCA_037446405.1 Armatimonadota bacterium
CCCGACCTCTGGAGCCTGAGCTTCCACCTGCCGACTGCGGAGGGCCACGCCCGGGCATTCCGGGCCGTCGCCGGGCTGGCCGCGCGCACACCGACGTGGAACCTGTACCGCCGGCTCCGGCTGGAAGAGCTGTCGGGGACGGTGGACTACATTGTGGAGCACTGCCTCGACCATGGGTGACGCGAAGACGCGGCCGCTCTCCTGGCCGGGCCGCCTGCGGCTGGCCCTGCGGGTCTGGCGGTGGTTCGCGTTCGTCCGCCTGGGCCTGGCCCGCCACCCCCTGCCGGAGCTCGTGGCCAGCCTGGGGCGCCCGCCTCGCCCGGCGCGGGACCGTCACCCGGTCGGCCGCCTCAGCCGGGCCGTGGACCGGAGCCTGGGGGTTGCGGGAGGACAGGCTACCTGCCTGGTGCGGGCCCTGGTGCTGTACCGGTTGCTGCGGGAGCAGGGGGATCCCGCCCAGGTCGTCATCGGCCTGCCGCCGCGTCCCGAGGGTCCCCGCGCTCACGCCTGGGTCGAGCTCCAGGGCCTCGACGTGGGCCCGTCCCCGGGGCGCGGCCACCACGTCCCTCTGGCGAGGTTCGGGTGAGAGCCTGTGGGCGGGATCGCCGGATTGGTGACATTCACGGGGGTACCATCCGCGGGGACCGTCGAGGCCATGCTTCGCGCCTCTCCGCACCGCGGCGGGCAACGCTGCGTCGCGGTGCTTGCGCCCTGCGCCCTCGGGGTCTCCAACGATACAGCCGATGGCGCCACGGCGGACGCCACGCTGGCGACCCAGGACGGGTGGGCGGCCGCCGTAGTCGGCAGCCTGGACAACTGTGCCGTCCTGGCGGAGGAGCTGGCGAGGACGGGCATCCGCCCGCCGGACGACAGCGCCGCCGGCGTGGCCCTGGCGGCGTTCCGGGCCTGGGGAGAGGACGCCGTCCACCGGTTCCGCGGCGCCTTCGCCGGCGTGGTCTGGGACGGGGAGACCCTGTGGTGCTTCCGGGACCAGGTGGGCTTTCAACCGCTGTTCTACCGGGCCGACGGGCGCGCCTTCTACTGCGCCGGCGAGGCCAAACAGGTCGCCGCCGGAGCGGCTCTCCCGCGGGCGCCCGACCTGGACGCCCTGCAGGCGATCTTCTACCGCGGCATCGGTGAGGAGAGCGCTCTCAAGGGCGTGAAGCGCCTCTTCGCTGCGGCGCTGGCCCGCGTCGACCGCGGCGGCCACGTGGCCGTCCGTCGCTACTGGGACCCCTCTGCACTCGTGGAGTCTGCCCGCATCAGCGGGACGGAGGCGGGGGAACGTCTCCTCGAGCACCTAAGCCGGGCCGTGGGCAGGACGGTGACGGGAGACGACGCCATCATGCTGAGCGGAGGGATCGACTCCTCCACGGTGGCCGCCTTCGCGGCGCCCGAGCACCTGCGCCTGAGCGGAAGGCCCCTCCAGGCCATCTCAGGCTTCTATCCGGAATACCCCACCGTCGACGAGAGCACGTACACGCGCGAGGTTGCCGGCTACCTGGACATCCCCCTCCACCCGTACGTCCTCACCGGCAGCCCGCTGGACGACGTCCAGTTCTGGGTAGAGCTTGCCGACGGACCGTGGGACACGCTCCCGGTGCCGCAGGTCGCTCAAGGATACCGTCTGGCCCGCGGCCTCGGCGCCCGCACCGTCCTCACCGGCGAGCTGGGCGAGTACGTGTATACGATCACCCACGGCCTCCTCGGCCACCTGTTCTGGCAGGGCCGCTGGAGAGCGCTGGGGAGGTACGCCCGGTCGCTGGCGGCGCAGGGAACTCGCCGAGGGGCTATCGTGCGGCGCCTCGCCAGGGAAGCCATGCCCGGGTTCCTGGGGGCTGTCTACGCGCGCCTGGCCAGCCGGCGCAACCACCACGCCCCGGACTGGGTGGACCTGTCGGTGGCCGGAGACCGCAGCTATCGCGCCGACATCACGGGGCCGGCGCGGCAGCGGTGGAGACATGCCCAGGTCGCGGCGACCCGCGGGACCACAACCACCCTGGAGGCGGACGAGATCTGCGCGGCATGCTGCGGGGTCCGCGTGCGCAGGCCCCTGGCTGATATCGACCTGTGGGAGTTCTTCCTCAGCCTTCCGGCCGAGGTGAAGTTCCCGGACCCGCTGACGAAGTCACTCGTGCGCCAGGCGATGCGGAGGAGGCTGCCGGATGCCATCCTCGACAGGCGCACGAAGACCCTCTTCGACGAGTACGCGCTGGGGACGGCCGACTACGTCGCCCTGGAACGCTGGATCGACCCCTCCGTGTACCGCATGCCCGGCGTGAACTACGACCTGCTGCGGTTACGGGTCGCGCAGCGGGCTCTGGGGGTAACCGACCTGCTGTGGGCCTATGACCTGGCCAGGGTTTATGCCTTCGTCAGCCTCTGGAGGTGAGGGTGGCGGGCCGGCTCGGCCGACGGGCAGCGCGGGATCCCTTTGGCGCGCCGCTTTATGGCCGTTTGGAGAGGCCGAATCTGTCGTCTGGGGAATAGATTCGTCTTTCGCCGGCAGGCTAGTGTCTACGTACTGGGGGTGCGAGGGCCTATGCAGCAGAGGGCGATCCGGATGGAGTACGTCAAGCCGGAGATCGTCGATTTCGGGTCGATTGCGGACAACACCTTCTCAAGGTGCAATCCAGCGGTCACAGGGCCTCCGTACAAGGGTCCGTCCAACGTTCCGCATCACATTGACAAGCATCTCGAGTGTTCGGGGTATTAGGCGGGTTTCCTGACCCGGGGGTTTGGGCGCGGCGGAGGTGGCTGGTGGCCATCTCCGTCGGGCTTTTTCCTGGCCGGGGCCATGCAGGCGATACCACACCCGAGCATGCCGGTGACTGACGGGGATGGGGGAAGCGACGGCGTGAGCCTGGCCGGAGGTGCGCCGACAGTGCAGGTGCGGGCCGTCTCCCACCGCTTCGGCACCAGGCGCGTGCTCTGCGGGGTCTCCATGGATGTCGGGGCCGGGGAGATCCGCGCCCTCCTCGGGCCCAACGGAGCCGGGAAGACGACCCTGCTGCGCATCCTCTCTGGACTGATCACGCCGACGGAGGGGGAGGTGCGCGTGGCGGGCCTGCAGGTGCACGGGGCCGGCCGGCACGCCCGCAGGCTGATCGGGCTGGTTCCGGGAGGCGACCGGAGCTTCTACCTGCGGCTCAGCGGCCTGGAGAACCTGATCTTCTTTGCCCGGCTGCAGGGCCTCAGCGCGCGGAAGGCGCGCACGCAGGCCCGGGAGTACCTCTCACGCGTCGGCCTGGCGGAGGCGGAGCGCATGCCGGTGGGGCAGTACTCCCACGGCATGCAGAAGAAGCTGGCCGTGGCCCGCGCCCTGCTGGCCGACCCCCCGGTGCTCCTGCTCGACGAAGCGACCCACGACCTGGACCCTGAAGCGGCGCGGGCGGTGCGGGCGCTGGTGAGCGACGCCGCGCACCGCGGTGCGGCCGTGGTCTGGGCGACGCAGCGGGTGGACGAGATCCGCGGCTTTGCCTCCACCGTCACGCTACTCCACCGGGGCGAGGTGCGCTTTGCCGGGACGGTTCCCGAGCTGCTGGCGCAGGCGGCGCCCGAGCGGTACATCGTGCGCATCCGCAACGGCCGCCTTCCCGGGAACCGCCTGGAGCGCGCCCTGCAGCAGGCCGTGGGGCACCGTGGGACCATCGCGCGGGCAGACGACCGGGCGGAGGAGGACTTCATCCTGGCCGTCGCCCCCGGGGCGGCGCTGGGCGACGTGCTCGCCGGGCTGGCGGCGGCACGCTTCGAGGTCCTGAGCTGCCGGGAGGAGCGGCTGGGTGTTGAGGAGGCCTTCCTGCTCCTCACCGGCGATGCGGGACCGGAGGGGGCCTCGTGATCGCCGCCGGCGGCCGCGGCATGCCATCGGTCTGGAGCGAGGCCGGGAAGCTGGTGGCCTTCCTGCGGCGGGACTTTCTCCTGGCGTGGAGCTACCGCCTGGCGTTTCTCTCCGACATGGTCAACCTGATCGCCCAGGCGTTCATCTTCGCCTTCCTCAGCCGTCTGGTGGATCCGGCGCGGATGCCCGCCTTCGGCGGGGAGCGCGCCGGCTATCTGGGATTCGTCATCGTCGGGATCGCGGTCAGCGCCCTGCTGCAGCTTGGGCTGGGCCGCGTGGTCTCCGCCCTGCGCAACGAGCAGCTCCTGGGGACGCTGGAGGCGCTGCTGGTCACACCCACCTCGGAGCTGACCATCCTCCTGGGATTGGTGATGTACGGCCTGGTCTACCTCCCGGTGCAGATGACGGCGTTCCTGGCGGTGGCTGTGCTGCTCTTTGGGGTGGAGATCCACCTCTCCGGCGTGGGACCGGCGGTCGCCGCACTGGTGCTCTTCGTCCCCTTCGTGGCCGGCCTGGGAGCGGCC